>DXHG01000130.1 GCA_019113455.1 Candidatus Treponema faecavium
TCGGCCAGCGAGACACTTGCCGATGGCAAACGTTTCATTTGCCGACGGCAAACTAAAAATTTGCAATCGGCAAGTGCGCCGCTGGCCATCGGCAAAATTCATGTCTGATAAATGGCAAATGTAAAATGAGCCATCAGCAAATTTTTAGTTTTTAAACGGGAAATTTGTCAGCCGGCGGGAAATATGTCAGTTTGTTATACAGCCGCAAATTTGCGGCTGTGTGCGTACGGCTTGCCGCGCACAGCAGTCCTGTTTAGCCGACAGTTGTCTGTACAGCAGACTAAAAAATAACAAAATTCCTGATGAGTTGTATGTTTTTTATTGACATATAACATATAATGCTGTATGCTTGTATTGAAATAAAATAATTATTGTCTTATTATTACATACATTTCCGTGCTGCTGCGGGGTGTATAGATACTGTTCTGCGGTGCGTCCGCCCGGAACAGGTGTTGATTGGAGGAGTGGTATATCATGGCAGATGCAAAAACGGCAATTGAAAGCGGCCGAACTTCTGTAGGCATAGAGTTCGGTTCAACGCGCATTAAGGCGGTGCTCATCGATGAGGCGCACACGCCGATTGCTTCGGGCAGTTTTGACTGGGAAAACAGGCTGGAAAACGGCATTTGGACATACAGTCTCGAACTGATACATGAGGGCCTGCGAGGCTGTTTCGCTGATTTGGCAAAAAACGTGCAGAAAACGTACGGCGTGCCGCTGACCAGAACAGGCGCTATGGGCGTAAGCGCGATGATGCACGGCTATATGGCGTTTGATGCCGCGGGAAATCTGCTTGTGCCGTTCAGAACGTGGCGCAATACAATCACGGAACAGGCGGCGCGGGAGCTTACCGGGCTTTTTTCGTTTAACATTCCGCAGCGCTGGAGCATTGCCCATCTGGAGCAGGCAATCTTAAACGGCGAGGCGCACGTAAAGGATATCGCATTTATCACGACGCTTGCCGGCTACATTCACTGGAAGCTCACCGGCAAAAAAGTGCTTGGCGTGGGAGACGCGTCCGGTATGTTCCCCATAGACAGCAGCACGGGCAGCTATGACGAGCGGATGCTCGATGCATACGACGCGCGCAATGCGGCGCGCGGACTGCCGTGGAGCATACGCGGCATACTGCCCCAGGTGCTCACGGCAGGCGATGACGCGGGCACGCTCACGGAAGAGGGCGCTGCGCTGCTCGCCCCTGACGGTTCGTTCGGCGCGGGCGTCAGGCTGTGTCCGCCTGAAGGAGATGCGGGCACGGGCATGACGGCGACAAACGCGGTCGCGGAAAAAACCGGCAACGTGTCTGCCGGCACGTCAGTGTTCGCGATGATCGTGCTCGAAAAGCCGCTTTCCGCCGTCTATCCTGAGATAGACATGGTAACGACGCCTGACGGAAAACCGGTCGCGATGGTGCACTGCAACAACTGTTCTTCTGATATAGACGCCTGGATCGGGCTTTTCCGCGAGTACAGCGCGCTGACCGGCCTGCAGCTTACAAAAGGGCAGATATACGACCTGCTCTATAATCAGGCGCTTGCCGCCGACGCTGACTGCAGCGGCATCGTTTCGTTTAACTATTTTTCCGGCGAGCCGATCACGGGGCTTGACGAGGGGCGCCCGATGTTTATCCGTATGCCTGACAGCAAGTTTACGCTTGCAAATTTCATGCGCGCCAACCTGTATTCGGCGATTGCGACGCTTAAGATCGGCATGGATATTCTGTTCAACAAAGAGCATGTCGTGCTTGACCGGCTGGTGGGCCACGGCGGCTTTTTTAAGACGCCGGTTGTCGGTCAGCGGATGATGGCTGCTGTGGGCATACCGGTGTCGGTGATGGAAACGGCGGGAGAAGGCGGCGCATGGGGTATCGCCGTGCTCGCCGCATATGCCGCGCATAAAGGCAGCGGCGAGACGCTCGGTGCGTATCTGAACGAGCGGGTGTTTGCCGGTCTTCCGGTAAAGACGCTTGAGCCTGACGCCGCCGATGCGGCTGGTTTTAACGCCTATATCGCAAATTATAAAAACGCGCTGCCGGCGGAAAAAGCGGCGGTGCAAAATTTGAACATACAGTAAACAGGAGTTCTGCAATGAAACGCATAAAAGACTACGAATTCTGGTTTGTCGTTGGTTCTCAGTTCCTCTATGGTCCTGAAGTGCTCGATACGGTTGCCGCGCGCGCCGAGGAAATGGCAAAGGCGCTCAATGAATCAGCCGACATTCCGTGCCGGATTGTGTACAAGGGAACGGTAAAGACAAACGAAGAGATAACGCAGCTTGCAAAAGACGCAAACTACAGCGATGCGTGCGCCGGAGTTATTGCCTGGATGCACACGTTCTCTCCGTCAAAGATGTGGATAAACGGGCTTGGTCTGCTGCAGAAGCCGTACTGCCACCTGCATACGCAGTACAACCGCAATATTCCGAACACGGAAATCGACATGGATTTTATGAACCTGAACCAGGCGGCGCACGGAGACCGCGAGCACGGATTTATCGGCGCGCGTATGCGATTTCCGCGCAAAATCATCGTCGGCTACTGGAAGGATACACCGGTTCACAAGAAAATCGGCAGCTGGATGCGCTCCGCGGTTGGATACGCAGTAAGCAAATCGCTTAAAGTAGTGCGCTTTGGAGACAACATGCGCGAGGTTGCCGTAACCGAAGGCGACAAGGTTGAAGTGCAGATGCGCCTCGGCTGGCAGGTGAATACGTGGGCGGTCGGCGATCTGGTAAGTGAAATGGACAAGGTAACCGACGGCGAAATAGATGCGCTGTATGAGGAGTGCGTACGCAAATACGACATGGCGACCGACCGCGTTGACACGGTAAAGTACCAGCTGCGCGAAGAAATCGCGATGAAGCGTATTCTGGATCGGGAAGGCGCGGGCGCGTTTACAAATACGTTCCAGGATCTGTACGGCATGAAGCAGCTGCCCGGTCTTGCCTCGCAGCGGCTTATGGAGCAGGGCTACGGCTACGGCGGCGAGGGCGACTGGAAAGTATCTGCGATGACGCATATCGTCAAGCAGATGACCGAAGGGCTTTCGGGCGGTACGGCGTTTATGGAAGATTACACATACGACCTTGAACCGGGAAAGGAGCTGTCGCTTGGCGCGCACATGCTTGAGGTGTGCCCGTCAGTCGCTGCGGCAAAACCGCGCATCGAAGTACACCCGCTGGGCATCGGAAACCGCGAGGATCCGGCTCGTCTGGTATTTGAAGGCCATCCGGGCAAAGCGATCGTTATTTCGCTTGTCGATATGGGCGGCAGGCTGCGCCTGATTGTGCAGGACATTGAGGCGGTCAAGCCGGTGTACGATATGCCGAACCTGCCGGTGGCGCGCGTTATGTGGAAGGCGATGCCCGATCTGCTTACCGGTGCACATGCCTGGATACTGTGCGGCGGCGCGCACCACACGGTGCTTACCTACGCGGCGACGGCCGAAATGATGGAAGACTGGGCGGACATGATGGGCATTGAATTTGTGCATATCACCGCCGACACGACTATTGAGCAGCTTAAGAAAGAGCTCTTTATGATGGATATTGCGTGGAAACTGAGGTAGCGCGATGCTTGAACAGCTTAAACAGCAGGTATATGAAGCGAATATGATGCTTCCGGCGCATCAGCTGGTTACGTTTACGTGGGGCAATGTGTCCGGTATTGACCGTGCACAGGGGCTTGTCGTAATAAAGCCGTCAGGCGTTGAGTATGCAGAAATGAAAGCGTCAGATATGGTTGTTGTGAGTCTTGACGGCACGGTGGTGGAAGGCAGCCTTAAGCCGTCTTCGGATACGCCGACGCACATCGAACTGTACAAGGCGTTTCCCCATATCGGCGGCGTTGTGCACACGCACAGCCGCTGGGCTACGGTGTTTGCGCAGTGCGGAGCCGGTATTCCGGCGCTGGGCACGACGCACGGCGACTACTTTTACGGCGAAATTCCATGTACGCGCCAGATGACCGCCGCCGAGATTCAGGGCGAATACGAAAAAGAAACGGGAACGGTCATTATTGAGCGTTTTAAGAATCTGAATCCCGACGATATTCCCGGCGTGCTGGTGTACAGCCACGGCCCGTTCTCATGGGGCACGTCGGCGGAGAACGCGGTGCATAACGCCGTCGTTATGGAAGAAGTGGCGTTTATGGCGTGGCACTGCAACGTGCTTGCAAATCATACGCCGCATCCGATGCAGCAGGAACTGCTTGACAAACACTACCTGCGCAAGCACGGCGCAGGCGCCTATTACGGACAGGGCAATTCACGGTAACGGAACGGGGCTGCCGCCGCAAGTGTTCGTACAGGCGGCAGCCTTTGCAATATGGTACGTGTATAAGACAGATACCTCCGCTGTGTTATACACGTATTTTTATCTGCAAAGAACGCTGCGTGCGCGCGCATTTGTGTTTTTTAATAATGTGTGATACATTGAAATAAAATAATCAGTTATAAAAGGATTTCGTTATGGCACACGCTGTTCCCAAGTATATGTTTCTGGTGAACTGGGTAAAAGATCAGATTGCGCAGGGAGAACTGAAATACGGAGATAAGCTGTATTCGGAAAACGAATTATGCGGCATTTTCGGCATCAGCCGTCAGACGGTGCGGCAGGCTGTCGGTATTCTTGAGCAGGAAAAATACGTGGAGCGGCATCGCGGCAGCGGTACGTTTATCGTCTTTAACAAAAACGATCACCGCGTGCCGACAAAAAAAATAGGCGTCATATCAACCTATATCGGCGAATATATATTTACCAATATTCTTAAAAGTATTGAGGGCGTGCTGTCGGGCAGCGGATATACGATGCAGCTCACGTTTACGCATAATAAAATAGAAAACGAGCGGCGCGCGCTGCAAACCATGCTCGATTCCGATGTAGACGGCATTATTGTTGAACCGACAAAAAGCGGGCTGCCCAATCCCAATATTTCGCTGTATCATGATATTGTGCACCGCGGCATACCGCTGGTGTTCTTTAACGCGGTGTATCCTGAAGAATCGTTTCCCGTCGTGTCTCTTGACGATACCGCAGCGGGCGAACTTGCCGCGCGGTATTTGCTTGAGGCCGGCCACGAGCGGTTAGGCGCGCTGTTTCAGTCTGACGACATTCAAGGCAGGCTCCGCTACAGCGGATTCCTGCAGGCGCTTACAAAAGCGAATATTCCGGTAAATGGCGAAAACATCATCTGGTTTACGACCGAAGATATAGCGGATTTAAGCCTGTATCCCGAGCGCATTGTCAAGCGCCTGTCCGGCTGCACCGGCGTTGTGTGCTACAACGATCAAATAGCGACTCGGCTCGTGCGTATGCTGCGTCAGGCGGATATCCTGGTGCCGGAACAGCTGTCGGTCGTGAGCATCGATAACTCAGATCTTGCAGGCATGTGCGAAGTGCCGCTTACGTCTATCGCCAATCCGGTAACACTTTTGGGAGAGACGGTTGCAAGCAATATCCTTTCGCTTATTCAGAATCCGCAGTTTGACGCGAACAAGCAGTTTGCGCCCGTTATCGTTGAGCGCGCCTCGGTAAAGCGCATCACAGAAAACTGACCGGCAGGAGCCGCGCCGTCAGGCACAAAAAAACGCCGCACATGCTGCGGCGTTTTTTTGTGTTTTTATGCGTTCCGTCTACTCATACGTGTATTTCCACGAAAGCGGCACGGCAAATCCGAGGGAGTAGTTGCCCGGCGCAAAATTCTGCTCGTTAATGAATATCACGCAGCCGGCGAGAATCTCGTGCCGATCCCCGAGCGAGAACGCAAACCGCGGGTATATCTCCCAGCGGTCGCGGCTTTCCCGTTCATCGGCGTCTGCATTGTTGTACCACAGGCCGTAATACGCCGCAGAGACGTTAAACTCAATGTTGTCGTCGACTTCCATGCCGAACAGCAAGCCGGCATAGAACGGGTTATACTGATTATTATGTTCGGCAAAACCCGGCTCCAGATCGGCGGCAATCGTAAAGTCGTCAAAGTCAAAGCGCACCGTCAGGTCTATAAGATGCGCGGCATTGCCTCTGCCGTAACTAAAGCTGTAGCTGTCTATTTTGCGGTAATAGAGATCTGTATCTATAACAGAGTTTTCAAACTGCGCGATACTCTCACCGCGGAACGTGTAGCCGCCGCCGATATAGAGCCCGTCAAGACCGGAGAAGCTCGCGTTGATGCCGAACACCGGAGAGCCTGATGTGAATATTTTAATAAAGCCGCCGATAGTAAGGTCGTCGTCAAAGAGCGAGAAATCAACGCCCGCGTTGAGCTGCAGCCTGAACTCGTCGCTTGCCGTCCACCATGTCTGCGTTACCGGCAGGTTGAGCCCGATGCGCACAAAGTCCGCGATGCGGAACGTAGCGCCGAATCCGTTGCGTCCGTAATTGCCGTCTATTGTGTAATCATCGTACACCATCATGTACGAGCCTTGCGTTGCCTGATAAAAGCTGTTGCCCACGGCTAGCTCTACCCACGGCGCAGGGCGGAACCACACGTTCGCTCTTTTCAGAAGGCCGGTAAACCGCAGCTCTTCGCCCGGCTCGTGCTGCCCCGTCAGCCTGAGCTTGTATTCTGCCTGCACGCTGAACGGCCCGTAGTGAACGAGCCCTGAAACCGTGTCGTACAGCCCGCCGAACCCGAAATCGTGATTATTGTGATTCCAGTCAGGCAGCATAATCATAATGCCTTCCGAGCCAAGCTCGTTTGACACGCGGAAATCCTGCGCGAAAGCGGCTCCCGCCGTGCAGAGTACGGCGCATACCGCCGCCAGTAATTTTTTCATAGATGCTCCTCAAAACGATACCATGCGCGGTCCGCGCGCAGATATAAAAACTCGCTTTGAGTATCGGCAGAACAATCCGCTGTGTTTATACGGCGCGGTATGGGTGCCGCGCGTCCTGCGGTCAGCCTTCGTCCTCTGTACGCTGGCTGTGCGATTGGCGTATCGTGTATTTCCAGGTGAGCGGAATGTTCCAGGAGATCGCGCTGTTTTGCACGGAAAAAAGCACGCCCGCCGTAAAGAGGGAGTTCCCCCAGGAAAAAGAAAAATACGGATATACTTCCCACAGGTCTTGGGAAAGAGAACCGCCGTCAAAGAGCGCGAAATAGCGCGCCTTGGCCTTGAGCCTGAGCGTCATGCCGTCCGCGGCATAAAGGCGCACCGAAGGGAGCGCGCCGCAGTAGA
>DXHG01000131.1 GCA_019113455.1 Candidatus Treponema faecavium
GGCCCGCCTGCAGCGCTGTCTGATACTGGTCTTTTGTGCTTAAGTCGTTATAGTCATGCACGCTCTGCACCTGCCAGTTGCGCATACCAAGTTCCTGCCCCTGATAAATAAACGGAATACCGCGCAGCAGCATGAGCACCGCGGCAAGCGCCTTTGTGCCGCAAAGCCACGTGTCTTCGGACGCTTTAATCCAGTCGGGCAGATAGATAGACGCGCCGCGCGGCTCATCGTGATTCTCTATGACATTTGCATAGTAGAGCCCGCACTGCTGCACAAAAAGCTGCGACTGTATAATAGTCTGCCGCCATGCGTCAAAGTCATACGGCCGCTCCTCATACCAGCCGCCCTCGCCGCCGCCGAAGAGCAGATGCGTCGAAAAGTCAAACATCGTCGAAAAATAACCGTTCTCGCCGATAAACTCGCGCACGCGCGACTCGTCAAGGTCAAATACTTCGCCCACGGTAAACGCCTTGTGCGGCGCAAACGTCTTTTCTTTCAGTTCCGAAAGAAATGCGCCGATGCCCTTCGCGCCGTGTATCATCGTCGCAGGCCGCGCAAGGCCGTCTGCGCCGTCTGCCGGATAATCGGGAAACGACGTATCCTTTTTTATATTCATGATGGCGTCGATGCGGAAGCCGGCAAGGCCCTTGTCAAGCCACCAGTTTACCATCGTGTATATCTCTTTTCGCAGCGAAGGATTCTCCCAGTTCAGGTCCGGCTGCTCTTTGGCGAACACATGCAGGTAATACAAATCGGTGCCGGGCACCGGCTCCCACGCGCTGCCGCCAAAATACGAGCGCAGGTTAGACGGCGCTCTGCCGTTGCGGCCGCGCACAAAATAGAAGTATCCGCCGTACTTGCCGTCAGGATCGGCAAGCGCCTGCCTAAACCACTCGTGGCGATCTGAGCAGTGGTTTACGACCAGGTCCATCACCACGCCGATGCCGCGTTTTTTTGCTTCCGCGAGCAAGCGGTCAAAATCTTCCATCGTACCGAACTCGTCCGCAATCCGGTAATAATCGCTTATATCGTAGCCCTGATCAACAAATGGCGACTGATATATCGGCGAAAGCCAGATAATATCAACGCCAAGCCACTGCAGATAATCAAGCCGCGAGATAATGCCCTGAATATCCCCGATGCCGTCTCCATTGCTGTCGCAAAAGCTCTTCGGATATATCTGATACGCCGTCTTTCCTGTCCACCACCAGCGTTCCCCGCTCATAGCGCGCCTCCTATGCTCAAATACTGCATACACTATACTGCGCCAGAGATGCCGTTTCATCCGGTTTGCTGACTGTTTTATTACGCTATATTGACTTATACGCCGCTGCTGCCGGCTTCAGTTTCTTTTTTTGCATCGCGCGTAAGCCTGCGGTATTCAAGCGGCGTCATGTGCTTTGCTTCCTTGAATCTGGTCATAAAATACCCGATATTGCCAAAGCCGTTGTCCATCGCGATATCGATTACCTTCCGCGGCGTCTCCGCAATCTGCTTGGCGCACGCCTCTATGCGCAGCTCGTTCATGTATTCCGTAAATGTGCGGCCGGTGTGCTTCTTAAAGAAACGGCAGAAATACTCGCAGTTCATATCAAGCAGACCCGCCATGTCCGCCACCGTAATGTGCTCGCGGTAATGCGCCTGAATATAGGCAAGCATACGCCTGATGCGGCCTGACTGCGCGCCGGAAAGCTCGCGCCCGCCGCTGTCTTCAGTCCCGCAGGCAGAAAGCAGGCCGTGTTCCGCAAACAGCGCAAGCAGCTCCAAAAGCCCCGCCTTTACCGAAAGCCGCGCCCACGCCATGCGTTCCGTGCCAGCAGCGCAGATACGGTTAAACAGCACGCGCGCCCCGGAAAAACACGGAGACGAAGCATCCACAAGCTCAGGCAGGCGCAGGCGGTTTTCGAGCAGCGGCTGCACAATCTGCGACTGTACATCGTCGTAGTGCTTGAACGACAGCATTGCCGGATCAAATACGACCGCCCGCTCCCGCCCGCTGCACACGCGGTTTATGCCGTGAATCGAGCTCGCGCTCACACATACAAACGCCGGAGCCGGCACCGCGAGTGTCTGCATGTCAACGACAATGCTGAACGACCCCTGTTCCAGAAAAATCAGCTCCGTTTCGGTGTGCCAGTGCAGCCCCACGCTGAACGGGCACGAACCGTCCCACTCGTACACCGCAAACGGAAACAGCACCGTTCCGTGTTCACGCTGCTCAAGGAGCCGCTCGCGCGAGGCGGAATCACACATACGCCGCCGTAAAAAGCGAGACAGCCGTCCAGTATTCGTTTGGGTTGGTGTCCCGCGCACGCGCGTGTTCTGCGCCGCGCACTATAAGGCGCACCTTATCGCCCGGCGCCGCCTCATATATTTCGTCAAGCATCGAAAACGGCACAAACGTGTCCGCGCTTCCGTGAATGCAGAGCAGCGGCACCTGTGAGCGCCTGAGCGCGGCCAGCGCGTCTCCCTGAGAAAAACTCCAGCCCGCGCGCAGCTCCGCAATCGCCGACGCAAGCGGTATGAGCGGAAACGGCGGCAGATGAAACATTTCCTGCAGCTGATGCGAAAACTCAGCTGCTACAGACGAGTAGCCGCAGTCTTCTATTATACAGCGCACATTCTGCGGAAGCGCCTCTCCCGCGGCGAGCATCACCGTCGCCGCTCCCATCGACACGCCGTGCAGCGCAATGCGCGCGTCTGAATCAAGGCCGATAACCATGTCTATCCAGCCGAGCAGATCGTTTTTCTCAAGCACACCCATGCCAATCCAGCGCCCCTCGCTCAAGCCGTGAGCGCGCTGGTCAATCACGAGTACGTTCCAGCCGCGCCGCCAGTACCATTCGGCAAACGGAGCCATATCGGCGGCGGACGCCTTATACCCATGCACCGCTATGAGCCAACGCGCTCCCTGCTCCTCACTTCGCCGCGCAAGATAACCGTGCAGCGCAAGACCGTCGTTTTCTATATATACGTCTTCTGCGATACCGCAAAGCCACGCAAAAGAAGCCTCGATATCCGCCTGATGCGCCTGATCCGCACCGTCCGGTTCGTCCGTGTCAAAACGCAGCGCGAACGGGGAAGCCGAATCAAGCGCATACGACACCAGATATGCGGCGCCTGCACACAATGCGGCAGCCGAGAGCGCGGCGGCGGCTAAAATACAGATGAAAACAATGCGTATACTGCGTTTCATATACTGTTACTATATCCGCCCGCGGCCATGGGCGCAATGGGTTTGTGCGCGGGCGTTTTTTCTTTGCAGCAGTCTGTGTATGTAAGGGGCTGCGTGTGCACGCACGGCTTGTTTTCTTTGCAGTTCACTGCGGTTAGGGTTCTGCGCTTGTACGCGCCTAGTTTCTTTGCAAGTCCCTTCGAGGTGTTTCTCTGCGCTTGCACGCGCGGCAAGTCAAGACTGCGCCGCAGTCCTGAACGCAGGTAAATATAAACGCTGCACGTCTTTTTATATTTGCCGACAGCAAACTTCTTACCGGATAAATGGCAAAATAAAATTCAGCCAGCGGCAAATTTAAATTTTGCTATCCGGAAATATTTTAGTTTGCCATCAAGGCTTGCCGCAGTGCAGCCGCTTTTTGCAGGGAACCTGCAAAGAAAACACAAACCCACGTACAACACGCAAAAGCGCCCCGCAGCGACCTGCAAAGAAAAAACCGTGTGCAGAGTAAATGCCGCTTTTACGGAACATCCTTTTCATTGACAGCGTTCATATCCCATAGTATCCTTGACGCATGACATACCATGTTGCCGTTATCGGGGCGGGGATATGCGGCTGCTGCATTGCGCAGCAGTTGGCGCAGTACCGGCTTTCGGTATGCATTATCGAAAAAGAAAACGATGTGTCCTGCGGAGCGTCAAAGGCAAATTCCGGCATTATACACGCCGGTTACGATCCCAAGCCGGGCACACTTGCCGCGCGCTTTAACCGCGAGGGGGCCGCGCTCTATCCGGAGCTCGCGCGCTCACTGTCGTTTGATTACTGCCAGACCGGCAGTCTTGTGCTTGCGTTCACACCGCAGCAGCTGCACGTGCTGCATGAACTTTACGAGCGCGGACGAGCAAACGGTGTGCCGTCACTCGAGCTGCTCAGCGCAGCGGCTGCCTGCGCCCGTGAACCGAATATTGCCAAAAACATCACCGGCGCGCTCTATGCGCCAACCGCCGCGGTTATCAGCCCGTACCAGGCGGTATGGGCGGTTGCGGAGCACGCCGTGCAAAACGGTGCAGAACTCAGACTCGGCACCCGAGTGCTCGGCATTTCGCGAACGGAGAACGCGTTCTGCATAACCACCGGACGCGGTGTTATAGAAGCGCGCTATATCGTAAACGCGGCGGGGCTGTACGCAGACGTCATAAATGATATGGCGGGTGCACGCCGCTTTGTGATCCGTCCCCGGCGCGGAGAATACGCCG
>DXHG01000132.1 GCA_019113455.1 Candidatus Treponema faecavium
CTATGCCGGCAGCGCGGCGCGCATCCATGAGATACCCGATTTTACGCCGCTGGTGCTTTCGCGGAACGAGGCGTATATCGGCGTGCTCATCGATGATCTGGTAACGTCAGGAACGCGGGAGCCATACCGCATGTTCACCGCGCGCGCGGAATATCGGCTGCTGCTCAGGCACGATACGGCTGACCGCCGCCTGACAGAAAAAGGCTTTCGCGCAGGGCTTAAAACGGCGGCGCAGTACGAGCGTGTACAGCAAAAAGAAGCCGCAGTACAGGAAATACGCAGGCTCCTTGCCGCCTCTCCGCAGGCAAAAAATCCCGGATATGCGGAAGACGTGTGGCAGGCAGGCGTTATCGACCATAAATACGAGCATTACATAGAAAAGCAAAACCGCCGCATAGACAAGCTTAAGCGCATGGAGCACGCCGCCATTCCTGCTGATTTTGATTACCGAAAGATACCCGGTCTTTCGGCAGAATCGTGTCAGAAGCTGGAGCAGATACGGCCGCTTACGCTTGGCCAGGCGGGGCGTATTTCCGGCATACGCAGTTCAGACGTTATGCTGCTCATGGTCTATCTTACATAACAAAAACGGCGCCTCGTGTCAGGCGCCGTTTTTGTTATGCGGGGGGAATATGTTTACTGCGGCTGGTTCTGCACCGCCATCCGTATTACTTCTTCTTTTGTAAACAGGCCGCAGTTTACCAGATCGGCACACTGTTCGCTTATCGTGCGGCCAAAGAACAGCAGATCGTCCGTGCCGAGCGCGATACGGATGCCGGCGTCAAACAGCGTTCGCATCGGGTGGTCTTCAAGGCGCACTATGCGCTTGAGCATGACGTTGCTCGCAGGTGTGATGTTCAGACGGATATTGCGGTCTTTTATCAGCTGCATCACGCGTTCGTCCTGTGCGGCGCCGAGTCCGTGCTGCACTTCGTCAAGATTGAACACTTCGATAAAGCGCTCCACCGAATGTGCGTCGGAGAACTCTCCGACATGGGCTTTGCGCTTAATACCCAGCTGCGCAGCGGTATTGTAAATGGGCACAAAGTCTTCAAGCCCTTCTTCCACTTCAGGGCCGTACAAATCGATGCCTTTGAACAGTCCGCTCTCAAGACAGGGCGGCGCCCACTCACGTATTTTTGCAATATCGAATGTCTTTCCCATGCCCAGTTCAAATCGGAGCGCAATGCGGCTGCCGTATGTCTGATGCAGCCTGTCCGTCAGCGTAAGAAAACGGTCAATGCTGCCGCAGTGATTGATAAAGCCGATATCGATACTGCCTTCAAGCTCCTGTACATGGTCGGCTATCGCCGCTTCGATAGACATGGACAGCAGGTGTTCCACATCGTCCGCGGTCTTGGTGCGGGGCCGCGTGTATTCGCCGATGATTTCGTGCATCTCGCCCAATCCTGCAAGCGGGCGGGGAAAGTCGGGAATATAAAAACCTGCCCACTGTACATATGAATCGTATGACATGCCGAGGTTTAAGTGGTTGTGCGCATCTGTCGTATGCAGCTGCCTGAATTCTTCTGCTGTTATCATTTGTAACTGCTCCTATGCACAAGTATAGCCCTCATTAAATGCGTCTGTCAACATTGCAATGTAAATGCCGCGGAGCTGCGGCAGCCGCTTTGTACGCTGCCCGCGGGTGCAGGACCGTGCGGCAATCCTGTACTGCTGCAAAGACGGTGTGCGTTTGAACATATGCCGATGGCTGACAGATTTCCCGTTTAAAAAATAACAATTTGCCATTGGCTCATTTTACATTTGCCGATGGCTAATTTTACATTTGCCATTTATCAGACATGAATTTTGCCGATGGCCAGCGGCGCACTTGCCGATTGCAAATTTTTTGTTTGCCGTCGGCAAATGAAACGTTTGCCGATTGCAAGTGTCTCGCTGGCCGACGGCAAAATTCTTACCGGATAAACGGCAAATATAAATTTTGCCACCGGCAAATTTTTTGTTTGCCACCGGCAAATGTAAATTTTGCCAGCGGGAAATGGTTATTTCGTAATCGGCAGCCGGTTTAGTTTGTTATGAGTAAACTGCACATCCAGCTCTGCATGTGCGGCAGCGTGCAAAAGTAACTGAAATACAGCGCAGGGCAGCGGTATTTACTCTGCACGCGGCCCTTACGGCGTCAGAGTGCTGTTCCACTGCAGGGGGAAGGTGCACACATGCTTTTTTTCTTTTCTTATTCTCTGTAATTCGCTTTTGGGAAGGGGAAGACACCTCCCGCTCCTCAAGCACTGGGGCGTGGTGCAGCCTGTTTACTGCGAAGCGCCAAGCCCCATCTGCCCGGCAATCATGTACGTATATATTGCTTGATTGCAAAAAAAGTAACTGCCGATGCCGTTGAATACAGCGCGATATTGCTGGACGCAAATTCCTTTTTGTATTATACTGTGCATGTTACAGTTTTATGCGTTAGCTGTTTGTATTAAGAAATTTTTATTTTAAATATTTTCTCTTGACACACCGATAAAACCATTTATACTGTATCTAATAGTAAGGAGAGAAATGGATACGAAAGCAGAAAACAATTTGTTTTCTAACAAGGACGCCGGCGTGGGGTTTATAAAAACCTCCGATCTGCCGGCTGCTTCTCTTAGTTCGGAACAGAAAGTTATTCTTAATCGAAAAGCAAATGAGTTATTTAACGCCGGTGAAGTAGAGCGTGCAAAACGCATTTATATTACTACAGGCTATTCTGACGGGCTCTCCCGTGTTGCGGATGTCTATATGAAAGAAAACCGGTCGCTCGAGGCTTTGAAATTATATCTGCTCGCACATAATAAACGCAAAAGCGATCCGCTTATTGAATTGCTTGCAAAACTTGTTTCAATTGAATTAACCGCGAATTGATAAAAATACCGTAGAGAGAAGGATTTACAAAATGGAAAACAGAAGCACCTCAATCCTGGATGAACAACTTGTTGCACAGCCTGAAGAACAGACGGGTGCGTCTTTAAAAAGTGCGGAAATTGCAGAGCTTTCAAAAAAAGGATATGCGCTTTTAAAAGAAAACAAAATAGAAGACGCAAAAAAAGAGTTTTCTAAGATACTTGTAATCGAGGACAATAATAATTACGCGCTTGTGGGGCTCGGTGATTCCGAACGCAAACAGGGCAGATTTAAAAATGCAATAAATCATTATACGCGCTGTCTTTCGTATCATCCGGGCAATAATTACGCCTTATTCGGGCTTGCCGACTGCTATAAGGCGCTGAATCAGTATCAGAAAGCGATAGGGATTTGGGAGCAGTATCTGCTGCATGACGACCGCAATATTACGGTTTTGACGCGCGTTGCCGATGCGTACCGCAAGATTCATGATTTTAAGAAATCAAAAGAGCTGTATCTGCGCGTGCTTGATATGGAAGAAAATAATGCGTATGCGCTAATCGGTCTCGGCCACCTGCATTATGATTTTCGTGAGTATACAGACGCGCTCTATTATTGGACGCGGATGCTTGAGGTAAACGAGAATGCTGTTGATATCAGGGTGCTTACGTCTATTGGCAACTGCCACCGCAAACTTAAAAGTTTTGATAAAGGGGTGTGCTATTTTGAGCGCGCGCTCAAAATGGATCCTAAGAATTTCTACGCGCTGTTTGGTCTTGCCGATTGTTACCGCGGCATGAATCAGCAGTACCGTTCGATTGAATACTGGAATCGTATTCTTGAAATTGATCCGACAAATAAAGTTATCCTGACGCGCGCAGGCGATGCGTACCGCAATATGGGCGATTATGCTACGGCAACAACGTATTATGAAAAAGCGCTTGATATAGAATTTGATCTTTATGCGGTGCTCGGCCTTGCGCTTATCAGCAAAGGGCTCGGCAAGTACGACGAGGCGATTGCGAGTTTGACGCGCCTGATACAGCAGGATTCAAAGAATTACCGGCTGTATGTTGATCTGGCGGATTGCTATATTAAAACGGGACAAAAAAATAAGGCTGTCGAAACGCTGCAGGATTTTCAGCGGCAAGGGGTTAAAAGCATAGCTGTTTCAGAGATGCTGTCGCGCCTGCAAATGAATCAGCCGATTTTATAGCATATGTCTGCTGTATGAGCGATACTGTTGCGCTTGCAGGTTTTTTGCCGCAGGAAATATGCGCCGCGCTTGACATTCGGCCCGATTTCCGCGGAAAACAGATTTTTTCATGGATTGCCAAAGGAGCGCAGTCGTTTGACGAGATGACGAATCTGCCGCTTGCGCTGCGCACGTCTCTTGCACAAAAGGCCGTTGTGCGTTCCGCGGCGGCGGAGCGCGTTTTTTCTGATGATGACGGCAGCGTAAAACTGCAGATACGGCTGCGTGATAACCGCTTTATAGAGACGGTGCTTTTGACCGACGCCGCAGGGCGGCAGACGGTGTGCGTGTCGTGTCAGACAGGCTGCCCGATGCGCTGCGCGTTTTGCCGCACCGGTCAGTTAGGCAGCGGGAGAAATCTTTGGGCGGCTGAGATTGTCGAGCAGTTTCTGATTATGGAAAAACTTCGCGGAACGCTTGATAATATCGTGTTTATGGGCATGGGTGAGCCGATGCTCAATCTGGACGCGGTATGTCAGGCGATACGCGTGCTGACGTCTCCTGAAGGGCGCGCGCTCTCTGCACGGCGCATTACGGTGTCTACTTCCGGCGTAATTGACGGCATTTACGCGCTGGCTGACTCAGGTCTGCAGGTGCGCCTTGCGGTGTCTCTGACGACTGCCGACCCTGTGCTGCGCGCCGAGCTGATGCCTGTCGCGAGAACGAATCCGCTGCCGGAACTGCGCCGCGCCATTAGCTATTTTACTGAAAAGACAAAAAAGCGCTGTACGCTTGAAGCGGCGCTTTTCTCTCAGGTCAATACCGATAAGAAAAGTACGGCGGCTCTTATTGAT
>DXHG01000133.1 GCA_019113455.1 Candidatus Treponema faecavium
AACGCACGCCTGCAGCCGCAGGCTGACAGAAAAAAGCCGCGCGTGCCGGCTCATTGACAGCCTGCACAAACACAGTCATAATAATAGAATGGACTCAGTTATATCGATTCTCATCGCTGTTATTGCAATAGCAGGCGTAATCATCTTACTGATGCAGATATCACATAAAAAAACATCGTCATCGGCAGCGCCGGTAAACCGCCAGAAAGGGCGGCAGGCGATTATCCGCGATGCAACGCGCAAGCTCAGCCAGGACGCGCATAATCCGGCCGCGCTCAATTCGCTTTCTACGCTGTACTTTGAAGAACACTTATGGGACAAGGCGTTCCCGCTGTTTGAGACGATGACGCGCATTGCGCCGGCGCATCCCGCGATAAACGAGGGGCAGGCGCGCCTGCGCCTGGGCATCTGCCAGCTCAAGCTGGAGCGGATTGAGGACGCCGTGCAGACGCTCAAAGACGCGTACCGCTTTCAGCGCGAAAACCCCGAAGCGAATTTCTATTTGGGCAAGGCACTCTATGAGAGCCGCGATTACGAGAACGCGTCGCTTTACTTTAAGCGCACGCTCACGCTGCAGCGCGATTATCCCGGGCTGAACAGGGGGCTCGGCCTTTCGCTCTATTACAGCAAGCATTACCGCGATTCGCTGCCGTATTTGAAGCGCGCGCTCGATGAAGACCCTGAAAACAAAGAATATCTGTACGCGATGGCAGACGCGATGCTCAACGCGAATATGGGCGATAAGGCGATACGCATTTTCATGCACCTGCGCGCCGATCCCGAATACGGCGCGCGCGCCTGCCTTGCCGCGGGTAATTTTCACTTCAACATGAATCAGCTTGACAAGGCGGAACAGGATTACGAAATCGGGCTCAAGCATAAAAACATTCAGCCCGATGTGCGCAACGAAATGGTGTACCGTCTGGCGAGCAGCCATCTGAAGCAGAACAATATCAGCAAAGGCCTTGAGCTGCTGCGGGAGCTGAACGCGATTGCTCCCGGGTATAAGGATACGGGTGCGCTCGTTGCGCGCTACGCGGAACTCAATCAGAACAAAAACCTGCAGCTGTATCTGTTTGCCGGCAGCAGTGATTTTGTCGCGATGTGCCGTCAGATTGCGACAGTCTACTTTAAGATAACGGATCGTTCCGCGTCGGTAAAGATGCTTGACGTATCGGTGTCCGCCGACTACACTGAGCTGCAGACAGACGTGGAAACGTCAAAATGGGAATCATCGGTGCTGTTTCGGTTTTACCGGATGACCGGCGTGTTAGGTGAGCTCTATATCCGCGATTTTCACGGCAAGCTGCAGGATCTGAAAATAGACAAAGGCATTTGCATCACAGCAGGCACGTATTCCGACGAAGCGCGCCTGTATACGGAAGGCCGCCCGATAGACATTATCGATAAAACAAAACTGATACAGCTCTTAAAAAAAGTGAATATCGGCAAATAAGCCGCGCTCAGGCGTTTACGCTGCACGCAGCAGCGCACCAGTGTATCCGCACTTACGTCTTCTTGACAGCGGTAACGAGGTGGCGTTCATGGTCTGCAAGGAACGGCACGTGCAGCGGCACTGCGGTGTAGTTGGGAATGAGGTCTGCGATATCGGCCATTTCTTCTGCGATGCGCTGCGCGCGCGCCTTATATGCGGCAAAGAGCCCGCCGGTTTTAAGCAGCGATAGGAGCGTTTTGGCTGTTTTTCGTTCCAGCGGCTTAAACGCCCTGAACACGATAATATCGAGCGTGCGTTTAGGAAAGCGCTCTGCCTGTTCGTTTGCAACGGTTGCGTTGCCAAGCCCCAGCACGGCGCAGCAGTTTTCAAGAAATAAGCACCGTTTTGACATGCGTTCTATGAGCGTGAACTGCACGCTGGGATATGCGCACGCAAGCGGAATACCGGGCAGCCCTGCGCCTGAACCGATATCGCCGATGCGGACAGGTGCGTCTGCTGCCCCGCCGCCTGAAACGCTTTGCAGCCGTTCAATATGCCCGTCAAGCACCTGCACTGCGGCAAGACTGTCAAGGATGTGGCGCACAACGATTTCGCCGCGCGTCTGCGCGCCGACAAGGTCGTAGGCGGCGTTAAAGAGCAGCAGTTCCCGCACATACGCGTCCATCGCGCGGTATACGGTGTCCATGCGGTCTCCTGAAAACCCGAGTTCTGCAAGTCCCTGTGCAAGCACGTCCATCTGCTATTCCTCTGCACTGTCGCGCATGTCAAGAAGCAAATCGAGCCTCCAGCCGTCAGCTTCCTGCGCTGTGCCTGATTCTGCGCTCCGCAGCGTGATGAGATTGCCGGTGCGCAGCGCTATCTGCGGTTCGCGCTGCGCCATGCGGTACAAAAGCGAGCCCTCATTCACCTGGTCCTGCACTACGGCGGTCGATACTTCGTACTCGGTACGTTCGGCGTGTTCACGGAGCGCGCTGAACAGCAGGTAAAAACTTTCGCGGTGCTGCCCGCCGCCTGAAGCGTATGCCCTGCCGCCTGAAACGAGAAATGAGCCGTCGGCGGCGGGCTGGGAGATAACGATGTCCGTACAGGTGGCAAGAATATCGTATCCATTTATCTTAAACCGCAGGATACGCGATACCGGCACGTCGGACGTTTTGCCCGCGAGCGCCTCGCGTTCGGCGCGCAGCGAGCGCACTTCTTCAAGCAGCAGTTCAAGCTGCGCGGCGGTTACGGGAGAAGACGTCTGCGCCGCGCCGCCTGCGCCTGACACAAGATTCTGTGTGATATTCTGCGGCGTCTTGCCTGAAAGCAGCGAAAGCAGTGTCTGCGCGCCGTCAAGCGTGCTGAGCCCGGAAACGGTCTGCCCTGCGGCTCCTGCCGCCGCTGCAAGTTCAAGCGCCGCCGCAGCGCCGCCGGAACCGGCAGATTCCGCATTCTCCCTGGCCGCCGCCTGCGTTTGAGGCTGCGGTGCATCGGCAGGCTGTGCTGCAGGTACGGGCAGATACGACGGACGGTTCGGGCGGTATATTTCGCCGCTTTTAATGGAAGGCATGTCCGGCGCCGACACTGACGGCATTGACGGCATCGAAAACGAGTCCGCCTGCTGCGCCGCTGCGGGCATGCCCGCAGCGTATATGAACAGGCAGAGCGCCGCCGCGTTACTCCTGCATATGCGCAAGGGATGCCTCCACCTGTTCAAGCCGCGCAGAAAGCTGGCTGATTGTTTTTTCAAGCCGCGTCTTTTCCTTTTCAAGCCGCGTTTTTTCGTCTGTTTCTGCGGCTTTGCGCTTCATCATAAAGCGTACGGAGTCGGGGCTCTTGCCCGAAAGGATTTCCTGCGCTGCTGTACTTCGTTTTTGTTCGTCTGCGATACCGGCAACGAGCTTCATGTTTTCATATCCCATTGCAGGATTCAGATGTGCGGCGCTGACTTTGGCGATGCTTGCCGCCGCCGCGCGCGGCAGACAGAGCACGCGGTCTATGTAATCCTCGTACCTGATGCCTGCGGCGCGGCATAATTCGTGCGCCTGTATAAGGAGCTGCCCGAACTCCTGCATCAGGATACCGTTTTGTTCCAGATACTTTGTGCGTATCGTTTCGGTAAGCGCTTCCAGTTCAGGCGAAGTTTCGATGCCGATGCGGTACAGCCCCTGCCGTTCCGCAGCCTCAAGCAGCCCGTGAAAACGCGCCCAGAACGCGTTAGTGTGCACGCGCGAATATCTCGGGCGCGAACCGCTGCCATTGCGGGCAATCTGCTCTTCGTTGAGCAGGTGGTGTGTGTATTCATGTATCGCGGTGTATATGAGCTGGTTGTCGTTAGAGAAGTTCTTGTTGTGCAGCAGTATCTCGCAGGTGTCGGGCTTATAGAGCCCATTTACTTTTTTGCTCTCTTTGCCGGTAAGCGTTACAGTAAAGTCGAGCTCAGTATCTTCTATCTGCAAAAGCAGTTCTTTTATCTGATCCTGATTCATGTGTGCCTCGCTGGTTTGTTCACGTATTATAGCGTCAGTCTCTGTTTTTGCTCAAGGGAGGCTTGTTTTTTGCAGCAGCGCGCTGCGGGGAAATTTCTGCGTGTGCATGGAGGGTTTTCTCTTTCTTATTCCAGCTGCAAACCTGCGGTCTGCTCACGCAGTTTTAGGTCATAACCCTAAAACTGCCAGGCCTGCTGCAGTGCAGTAAACTGCACGTTCCAAGCTGCCAAGTTGGAGCGCAGCATTTCCTGATGGCAAATTTTTATTTTTTTAACGGGAAATCAGGATGCGGGAGTCATCTGCCGGTATTTTTTCTGTTCTGTTCGGCGCGCGTGTTGCGTTCCCAGAATACGCCGTCCGTATAACCTTGTATTTCGGGGTGGGTCTCGGCATTCATAAGGCGTTCTTCCGCCCACACGCAGTATTGTTCTTCGCGTTCTATGCCGACATAGTGCCTGCCGAGTTTTTTGGCGGCGACGCTCGTTGTGCCCGAACCGAGAAAGGGGTCAAGCACGAGGTCTCCGGCGCGGGAGCTTGCGAGGATAATTTTTGCAAGCAGTTTTTCAGGCTTTTGGGCGGGGTGCGCGGTGTTTTCGGGCATTGACCAGAACGGAATCGTGATGTCGTCCCAGAAATTAGACGGACACGTGTCGCGCCAGCGGCCGCCGCTGCCGTCGCTCCGCCAGTCTTTGGGCTCGCTGCCAATCCGGTACGGGGCAATGACTTTTTTTCTGATTTTTACCGCGTTAAGGTTGAACGTGTATGTATCGCTTTTTGTCGCAAACCAAATATCCTCAAGTGCATTTTTCCAATTCGCTTTTGCGCCGCGCCCTTTTTCGCGCTGCCACGTAATGCGGTTCCGCACCTGTGCGCAGTCAGAAAGCACGCGCCCGATAACGAGGCTTGTCTGCCAGTCGCAGCACACGTATATCGAGCCTGTTTGTTTTAAAAGCGCGCACGCCGGTTCAAGCCAGCGGCGCGTGTACGCTTCATAGGCGGAAACGGTTTGGCGCGCGAACGTGCGCGTGCCGAATGTCTTAGTAAGATTGTATGGCGGGTCGGCCACGATTAAATCGACGCTTTCAGGCGGCAGCAATCGCATTACCGAAATGCAGTCGCCGAGAATCGTTTTATCGCGCACGCAGGCAATATCGGCCGCCGCTCCTGTGAGCGAAATGCAGCGGGCCAGATACTGCTGCCCCTCTGCTGCGGTGGTGCGGATTGTTTTGCTGCGCGCGGATCGGGCTTGAGCCACGGCGGTCAGCGTTCCATTTTGCGGTACACTGTCTTATGCGGGCGGTCGGCGTCTGCGCCCAGCTGCTTTCTGCGCCACTCAGCGTAGTCGCTCCAGCTGCCTTCAAACCACACGACATCGCTGTTGTTTTCAAACGCGAGGATATGGGTGCATACGCGATCAAGGAACCAGCGGTCGTGGCTGATAACGAGCACGCAGCCGGCAAACTCTTCAATCGCGTCTTCAAGCGCGCGCATCGTTGCCACATCGAGGTCGTTTGTCGGCTCGTCGAGCAGCAGTACGTTTCCCGCCTGCTTGAGCATCATTGCAAGGTTAAGCCGGTTGCGCTCGCCGCCTGAAAGCACGCCGATTTTTTTCTGCTGGTCGGCTCCTGAAAAATTAAACCATGAGCAGTATGCGCGCGAATTGACTTCGCGGAGCTTTCCGTTAAGCGGTCTCCCTTTATCGTCAACCGCGCCGAGCTTCAGTACGTCAAGGCCGTCTGAGAGCTGCTCCCACACGGTTTTGGAATCGTCAAGCAGGCTGCGCATCTGATCTACGTACACGAGCTTTACCGTGTCGCCGATTTTGATTGCGCCGGCATCGGGCGTTTCGCCGCCGCCGAGCCCTGCCGCCTGTGTGATCATCCTGAACAGCGTCGTTTTTCCCGCGCCGTTGGGGCCAATAATACCCACGACTGCTCCCGGCGGCACGCTGAACGAGAGGTGTTCAAACAGCAGCCGCTCTCCGAATCCTTTTGTTACGTCTTCTGCATTGATGACGATATTGCCCAGCCGCGGGCCTGCGGGAATCGTAATCTTTGTGTCTTTTATCTGTCCTTTATCGGCACCGGCAAGAAGCTGTTCGTATTTGGTTATGTGTTCCTTGTGCTTGGCCTGCCGCCCTTTGGGACTCATGTGTATCCAGTCAAGCTCACGCTGCAGCGCCTTGCGCCGTTCGCTCTCGCCTTTTTCTTCCTGGGCAAGGCGGCGCTCCTTCTGCTCAAGCCAGCCTGAATAGTTTCCCTTGTACGGATAGCCTTCGCCGCGGTCAAGTTCCAGAATCCAGCCGGCAACGTTGTCAAGAAAATAGCGGTCGTGCGTTACGGCGATAATCGTTCCTTCGTACTGCTGCAAATACCGCTCAAGCCAGGCGACTGTCTCGGCATCAAGATGGTTTGTCGGCTCGTCAAGCAGCAGAATGTCGGGTTTCTGCAAAAGCAGGCGGCAGAGCGCTACTCGGCGGCGCTCGCCGCCAGAGAGCACGTCGACCGGCTGTTCAGGCGGCGGGCAGCGCAGCGCGTCCATTGCAAGTTCAAGG
>DXHG01000134.1 GCA_019113455.1 Candidatus Treponema faecavium
CCAGCCCGCCGCCACGGAGGAGCAGATCGCAGATCAGGAAAGAACGCTGGACTTTACGCTTCCGTCCCAGGTGCGGGAGTTCTTCCGGCTGACCGCGGGCATCCAGGCATCCACAGGCGTGAGCCTTTCCCTTTCCGGGATGTTTGCTCTGACCATCCATGGAGAGCAGTATTGTGTGCTGGGCGAGTTCTGGAAAGAAGCGGACGGCGATCAGCTCCTGCTCCGCCCCGGAGAAGACACCATTTGGTACTACGCCCATGAACAGGACAAGGTAAAGCGCCTCTGCAATGATATGACAGAACTGCTGGAGAAGAAATTGGCGAGGTATCTCAATGAGCACTGAAAATACCCTGGAACGGCTTTGACCAAGCACAAAAGGAGGCATCACTATGGGACTTGACATCTACGCCGGAACATTGACCCGGTACTATTCTCACAACTGGAAAACTGTTGTTCAGCAGTGGGCGGAAGAAAATGGATGGGGCTTTCAAAAAATCACGCCGGATGGAGAAGCTGCTGATAACGAGGAAGAAATGTCCCCGGCTGAGGTCCAGGCGGCGGTGGAGAACTGGCGGGATCAGATCTTGAGCGCCATTTCTCAGCCGAGCCAGAAGCCCTACACTCCCTGGCCGGAGGACAATGAGAGGCCCTACTACACCGACAAGCCGGACTGGGACGCCTTCGGCGCCATGCTGCTGGTGGCTGCCTGCCATACATACAATGAGCCGGTGCCGCCTACTGTGGAGAAAAACTGGGACTTTGGGGAGCATCTCCTGGTCGCCCGCCTTGCATCCGATGAGGAGCGGGTGTGGTCCCTGTTCCGCGGGGCGGTTTTGTGGATTCCGCTGCCGGACAGCTTTGCGTTTCAGGCGCCCGTGCCAACCGGCGATACCGCCGTCATTGGCACGACGGGCGGTCTACGGAAGGAACTTGAAAAGCTGAATGAGCTTGCGTGGCATGCGGATGAGGACACTATTCTCGGCTGGACAGAGACGGAAGGTTATCCCGCTGACGGTGCTGTGGGAGCGGTCGGCTTGTACGTCAGGACGGACGTCCCGGAACACACACAGTACGATACGCAGTCGCTTGCCAAGTTCTCCTTCTCTATGTTCTGGCGGGCTCTGCGGTTCGCGGAGGAACAGCAGACGCCGATTCTGCTTGATTATTGAAAAAGCCTTGCAATAATAAGGAGAAACAGACATGAGCGAAAACGCGGAACTGGAACAGGCGGGTTTTGATGCCATCGCAGAGGCTCTGCGGCGGCTGTACCCCGGGCAGGATGGGCTCTACTACGGCACTATTATTCCCTATGTACTTGGCGGGCAGGATCCCTTGAGCGGCGTGGAGGTGTGGAAAAGCGCGCGCGGTACCCCGCACTGGCACTATGTAACCTACGGCTTTAGCGAGCTGTACGAAAAAGAAAGTGATGACCCTGCGGTGAGCGGTTTCGGCTTTGAGCTGACATTCCGCCTTAAGCGAGGGGAGGAGGAAGATCCTCCCGTGTGGCCGGTCAGCCTGCTGCAGAATCTTGCCCGCTATGTGTTTTCAAGCGGCAATGTGTTCGGCGCCGGCCATCACATGGATGCAAACGGCCCCATTGCCCTGGACACGGACACAAAGCTCACCGCGCTGGGCTTTATGCCCGACCCCGAACTGGGGGAACTGGACACTCCAAACGGCCGCTTTGCCTTTTTGCAGGCAGTGGGCCTTACGGCGGACGAAATGGCTGCGATGATGTGCTGGAACGGGGAAAAGTTTCTGTCAGATATGGAAAAACAAGTCCCGCTGTGCATTGCCGATCTGTCCCGTTCTTCCATGATGGAGAATGCCGCCTTCCGTGCGGCCTGGCAGGAAGGAATGGAGCGGGACGGCTCTTCCACCGCATTCCTGTATATGGATGAGCTCGGCGTCCGTATTGAAAACGGTCATGCTGCCCTCCGCATAGGGGCCGGTCACAATCAGACGCTGATGCTGATGCTCCGGGCACGGGTGGGTAAGGGGCGGCGGCTGTATCTGCAGGGCAGCCGCACCGCTGTCGTGTTCCGCCCGGGAACACAGACCACCGTCTGTGAGGAAAACGGTACCGCCGTTCTCACCCTGCCGGAAGACGCGCTGGAGGAGCTGTGCGGCGCGCTCATGTCCCATGCGGGCGCCTATGCGCTTTCCTCATTCCCCATGACCGTAGAAATTGTGCCCACGACTATTACCGACCGGAATGGGAACGTGGTCAAAGTAATCGAATAACAGGAGAAACAGCCATGAGCAAGGAAGTTTTTAAGCAGGATTTGAGCAAAAAAGGCGCGCGCCCCGGCGGTCCCTTTATGATTCAGTTGCTGTTCAAAGAAAAGATCCCCATGCCGGACAAGAAAAAAATGACTGCCGTGATGGAAAAACACATTGGGCCGGCGGAGTGCTTCTGCCACGACCAAAAGACGGCGGGCTTCGCCGTGCTGGAACATATCGCGGAGTTCAAGGACGCGAAGGCCCCGGTGCAGCTGATGGTAATGGGATGCAGCAGCTTTAAAGGCAAGGGCTTTGATTCGTTTCTCCTGAGCCAGATGTGGGACTGTCAGGAAGATCGGGACCGGATATTCCGGGAGTGCCGGTACCAGATCGCTGCCGCCGATATGCTTGCGGCGGCGCTCCCTGCTGTGGAACGGGCCAACCTGGATATGGATTTTCTGGAAGCGCTGGCTGAGTTATACCCCGCCTGCGAGGCGTTCTATTTTGCCAACTGCGGCAAACTGTTTCTTTCCGAAGCTGTGCGTTCCCACCAGATCGAAGGGGCCGACCGCTTTATCCGCTTTGGCGTCAATGCGCGGTTTTTTACCGTACAGGATACGGATGATATGGTCGTAGACACTGTTGGCATGAGCACGCTGTTTCTGCCCGATGCGCAGTATCATTTCCACGGCATGGATCCCAACTGGGTCGTAAATCATGCGTACAACACCGCGTCCTATATCCTTGAACACGGCAATCCCATTGAATCAGGCGAGACGATAGCCGGTGTTAAAGACGGAGAAATTTGCGGCGATATACGGTGGAAGTGCCAGTATGAGTGCGCGTTGATTCAGCCAGCGCGGGATGTGCTTGATATCTGCATGGGCGAATACGCATCCGGAAACCGCGAAGCGTAAATGGGGCAGAAATTCACCGTCTTTCTGCAGGAACACTGGTACTTTGCCGCACTGGCGGCGGGTGTGTTGTTCTTGATTGGAGCTATTCGAAATTGGAACTGGATGTGCGATCCCGCCGGCAAGCCGGATTCCCATCGCTACGGCCGTGGCTCCCGGCGGGTAATCTTCTTCCTGCTGGGGATTGTGCTGATTGTGGTCAGCATCATGTCTTTAGTGAAGTGAGGAGAAAAAATGTCATTCAAATTTACATTCCGAGAGATTACCCCGGAAGATACGGAAATTTTGCGTATGCTCAAACTACAGAGCGCAAAACCGGAGGATCATATTTGCTGCGAGATCCTAAGAGGTGACGGTATCACCATGAAGGCTTGGTACAGCAAGGCGGATGTCGCCCTCTGGGGAGAGGACTACATCAAGGCCAATTCCAAAATGAAATATATAGACGGTGACTGGAGGGTCAGTTTGGACATGGAGCCGTGGAACCGCACACACGGCGTATTTCCAGGGGAAGTCACGCCCCCGCCCTCTCCCCGATATCCCACATGGCTGGAGGGCCATGTGAAGGAGTGGGCGCAGAAACGCCTGCCCACCGTGACATTGTGTTCTACCACTGGCAATGAACTGCTGGAGGTTTGGTACTACGGTGACCTGGTGACCTTAAACGAAGAACCACAGCTATATATTGTTCCCAGTTATTTCGCTCCCGAACTTGTGACAGCTCGTGACCCAGAGAGCGGCGAGGAGTTCGTGATCTTTGATGGCGGGCGGCATGGCTACGACAATATGTTCTGCGAAGAACATGATCCATCCGAGCTGGAACACCGTCCCCTCAAGCGGTATGAGATCCCCGCCTCCAAGCTGGTGCTGGAGCTGGGGTACAGCATTGACTATGAGGATGAGAAAGAGGACTTCGAGCCGGACGAGAACGATACCGTGGAGCTGATCAGCGGCGGGCGGATGCCCTGGGAGCAGATCAAGCGGGACGGCATCGACTATATCGCCCTTTACTATATGGATGAGCAAGGAAAACAGGTCCAGATCCTGGACGCGGAACTGGCGTAAGGACAGCTATTCTATCTCTTGCTAATCCGAGGAGGTGTCTCATGACCCAAGAAGAACAGATCCGCCTCTATCGGCTGATGGAAAAGCTCAACTGGTTTTTCCACCAAGAGATGCACTACCTGGACCGGGATACGGCGGAAAAGATCGCACGGGAGTGCTATCCGGAGATCCGGGAGTTTACATATGACATTTTATGGAATGAGCTGCCCCAAGAGGTCCAGGAGAAGCTCATGGACGAGGAGGAAACATCGTGTCCATAACCGCCTATCAAGTGGAAGCAGTTGGCCATGACCGGACCGGCAGGGACTTCGGCTATGTGAATATCATGTACCGCTATGGCGGCAAGCAGTCCTGCCCCCGGCCGGATCAGTGCGAAAAGCTGGAAGTCATGTGGGCGGATGAGAGCGTCTATGGGCCGCCCGCCCCCGGCAGCAAGGTGGGCGACTTTATCCAGACCTGGCTCATGGGCCCCTGGAACTGCGGGGTATTTACCCACCGGGAGATCGCCCGGCGGCTCATGGATACCTTCACCGGCCTGAAACTCAAGGAGCTGGCGTGGTTTGAGAACCCCAGGGAAAAGACGCTGAAAAACGGAAAGCCCCGTGTGCACCGGGCCAAGTGGCTGCCGGAACGGGAGGTGGATCTGGTGTACCTCTATTCCGATTGCTGTATTGACGCGCGGAATCCGACGCTCCCTCAAACGGATTTCTTTACGGTTGCAAGGCTGGATGCTTGGGGTACAAGCACCTGGTTCATGTGCAGCCCTAAGGCTGCTGAAAAGCTGATCGCCATGGATTATGACAATCTGTCCGTCAAAGAAACGACTGTTGTTGGGTAACTGTGCGATACAGGCATGAACGAACAAACGGTATTGTAATAAGCTGAAAAAGACATTGCGGAAACCAGCACATGCGCTTTTCTGTTCAGGCGGAACGGCTGCGATAAGCCGAATGAGCCGCCGCGGAAACCAGCGGCGTTTTTTTTCTTTTTTTCCATATATAAAAATATGCAGGATTACTATATAAGCAAGACGGTAAAACCGTGCGTGCGCGAAACGGCGATTGAAAACGGCCTGCGCTTTCTTGAGACAAAAGAACTCATCATGCTGCTCATCGGCAGCGGAATCAGGGACATGCCGGTGGAACGGCTCGCGGGAAAGATTCAGAACGTGATTGAAAGCGGTAGTTTTGACGAGCTCGTTTCGCGGCTGATGGAGCTTGAGGGCGTGGGAACGTCGCGCGCGCTGGCGGTTGCCGCGTCGCTTGAGCTTGGCAGGCGGTACAACAAGCACCGCGGCGTGTGCATTAAGACCCCGAGTGATTTTGTCCCGCTCGTACAGCATTACGCGCTGCAGACAAAGGAACATTTTTTATGTGCCTCGCTCGACGGCGCACATGAAATTATTGAGCTTCGTGTTGTGTCTGTCGGCACGCTGAATCGGACGATGATACATCCGCGGGAAGTGTTTGTAGACGTGATAAAAGATCGCGCCGCCGCCGTGATACTGTGCCACAACCATCCGTCGGGAACGCTTACTCCGTCTCAGGAAGACATCGCCGCGACACGTCAGCTCATGGCGGCGGCAGAATGTCTCGGGATTCAGGTGCTCGATCATATTATCGTAAGTATCAGCGGATACTACAGTTTCCTTGAGCAGGGCAATTTATTCGATGCATAGGCGGCTGCGAAAACGATCTTGTAAAATAGTTTGTGTAGTATAGAAAATATAAATGTTTACAAGGAGATATCAGATGCACAAAAGAAAAGGATATGGTAGCTGAAATTCTCGAGCAGCTTGACCTGCACGGGATAATGCAGGAAGAACTGTTTGGATCCGCCGGACTTGCACGAAAACTGACAGCACCACACAGACATATTCTCACTTGACAAAAACGACTGAAGCAAGTATAGTATTGCCTGCGTATATTTTACGCCTCTGTAGCTCAGTCGGCAGAGCGCAACCATGGTAAGGTTGAGGTCAACGGTTCGATCCCGTTCGGAGGCTTTTCGATATAATAAGGAGATAATAGATGGCAAGCAAAAAAAAGACTGCGATTGAGATTATCGCACTTCAGTGCTCAGAGTGTAAACGCAAAAATTATACTACATATAAAAACCGCAAGAATATACAGGGTAAACTTGAACTGAAAAAGTATTGCCCGTTTGACCGGAAACATACGTTGCACAAAGAAGCAAAGGCAAAATAGGTTTTATTCTTCCCTATAATAGGAAGTGTATATATGCCATACATGTGTATGGCTTCTAGGTCAGTAGCTCCAATGGTAGAGCGTCGGTCTCCAAAACCGAATGTTGAGGGTTCGAGTCCTTCCTGGCCTGTATCTTTATTCTGAGAGGCTGGTATGGGAAAGATTATCCGGTTTTGTAAAGAATGTGGAGCCGAACTGAGAAAAGTAGTATGGCCCAGCCGCGATGATGTTATTTCTTCTGTTAAGGTAGTGCTGATATCAACGATTATCATTGCGATTATCCTCGGCTTTTTTGATTTCGTGTTTGTTACCGGAATGAATCTGATATTTTAGTTTATTATGGCACGCAGTTGGTACATTCTTCATACATATACAGGTTACGAAAGCAAAATTGAACGGACAATCCGGTCAATGCTGGAGCTCGGAGATCTTTCCCCGGATGTCGTTCTCGATGTTCAGATTCCGCTTGAAGACGTTGTTGAGGTAAAAGACGGCAAGCGGCGCGTGATGTCCAAAAAGTTTTTGCCCGGATATATACTGCTTGAACTGGATCTGCCCGATATTGGCTGGAAATCAGTGTGTTCGGCGATACGCAGAATTGCGGGAGTAACCGGTTTTGTCGGCACGAATCCCAGTGAACGGCCACGGCCTATTTCATCCGATGAGGCAAAAGGGCTTCTGCGTAAGTCGGGAGAAGTAAAAGGCGAAAAGCAGCTGCGTATGAAGCAGACGTTTTCTGTGGGCGAAAAGGTTAAAATTATCGAAGGTGCGTTTGCTTCTTTTACCGGTACAATCGAAGAAGTTAATCTTGAGAAAAATAAACTGCGCGTAATGGTTCAGATATTCGGCCGGTCAACGCCGGTTGAAGTTGACTTATTGCAGGTTGAAAAGATTTAGAAAGAAACATTGGTTCTTCCGGCGTATATCTGCGCCGGGCGTTCCTGTTTTGGGAGAAAACCTGCGCGCTGTTATGCGCTGCGGTTTTCGTCAGGAAAAACACCGCCGTAAGGCATGTTTTTTCACACCAATATAAGGAGTTTTATATGGCAAAGAAAAAGGTAACGGCTGTCATTAAACTGCAGTGCCCTGCCGGCAAAGCGACTCCGGCTCCGCCTATCGGCCCCGCGCTGGGACCGCACGGCGTAAGCGCTCCGCAGTTTGTGCAGCAGTTTAACGACCGGACAAAGACAATGGAACCGGGGCTGGTGATTCCGGTTGTGATTACGGTGTATCAGGATAAGTCATTTACGTTTATTCTGAAAACACCGCCGGCAGCCGTGCTCATCAAAAAAGCGCTTGGCATTGAAAAGGGTGCCGGGAATCCGCTGCGCGATAAAGTAGGCAAGCTTTCTCAGGCGAAACTTGAAGAGATTGCCAAGACAAAGCTTCCTGACGTAAACGCGAACGATATCGAAGCTGCAAAAAAGATTATTGCCGGTACTGCACGCAGTATGGGTGTGGAGGTAGAGCAGTAATATGAAACATGGAAAGAAATACAGCAAAGCAGTAGAAAAATACGACGCGTCAAAAAACTACGACGTTGTTGAAGCCTGCAAGCTTGTGCAGGAATTAAAATTTGCGAACTTTGACGAGACGGTAGAGGCTCATGTGCGGCTCAGACTGGGAAAAAGTCAGTCTCTGCGCGACACGCTCGTGTTTCCGCACCAGTTTAAGTCGGAAAAGCGTGTGCTTGTGTTCTGTAAAGAGGATCGCATAAAAGAAGCGCTCGATGCGGGTGCGGCATTTGCCGGTGCTGATGAGTATATTCAGAAGGTAAAGGATGGATGGCTTGATTTTGATGTTGCCGTTGCGACTCCCGACATGATGAAAGACGTCGGTCGTTTGGGTATGATTCTTGGCCGCAAGGGATTGATGCCGAATCCTAAGACCGGAACGGTAACGAATGATATTGCGCAGGCAATTGCTGAACTGAAAAAAGGGCGCACCGAGTACCGCGCCGATAAGAGCGGCGTTGTGCATATTGCTGTGGGAAAAGTTTCGATGGATGCCGATAAGATTGCCGAAAATGTTTCTACGCTGCTCTCGGAAATTAACCGCAAAAAGCCGTCTGACGCAAAGGCTGGGTTTATTCAGTCCGTGTCAGTTTGCTCGAGTATGGGCCCGGGCGTGTGGGTCAATTATAAGGAAGGTGAGTGATCATGGCAGTCAGAGCAAAAAAATTACAGCCTGCAAAAACACAGGCAATCGAAGCCGCAAAGACGCTGCTTGAAGGATATGAAGACTTTATTTTTACCGATTACCGCGGTTTGTCTGTTGAGCAGATAACCGATCTGCGTCATCAGCTGCGTGCAAAAGAGTGTTCTTTTAAAGTAATAAAGAATAATTTTGCGCGCATCGCGTTTGAAGAAATGAAGATCGATACTGTTTCTGATTTTCTGTCAGGCCCGACTGCAATTGCGCTGTCAAAAGGGGATACAAACGAGGTGGCGAAAGTTTTGTATGACTTTGCCAAGAATGTTCCCGCGCTTGAGGTTAAAGGCGGTTTGATCGGCAATGAAGTATATGACACTGCAAAACTTGAAGCGTTCTCAAAGCTGCCCGGCAAAAATCAGCTGATTGCGATGATTATGTCTGCAATCAACGCGCCGGTGCAGAAGATTGCGGCAACGCTGCAGGCGTATATCGACAAACAAAACGCGGAAGGCGGCGCGGCTCCGGCGGCTGCGGCGGAAGAAACACCCGCGCAGCCGACAGAGTAATAATTATTTATGGAAGAAAACGAGTCAGGCTTCAACTGCTGTCGACCTGTCCGTTTTATATATTACTGAAAGCCGTGTGAGTGCATACGCGGCATATATTTGCCTATATTTAAGGAGAAGATAATATGGCAGCTCTTACTACAGAACAGATTCTTGATGCAATTGCTTCTATGACCGTTATGGAAGCATCTGAACTTGTTAAAGCGATGGAAGAAAAATTCGGCGTAACTGCAGCAGCTCCCGTTATGGTTGCTCCTGGAGGCGCGGCCGCTGGCGGAGAAGCAGCTGAAGAGAAGACAGAGTTTAATGTTTCTCTTGAAAGCGCTGATGCTTCCAAGAAAATCGCGGTTATCAAAGCGGTGCGCACCGTTACCGGTCTTGGTCTTAAGGAGGCTAAGGATTTAGTTGAAGGTGCTCCCAAGATGCTTAAAGAAGCGGTTTCCAAAGAAGAAGCTGAAAATATTAAGAAAGAAATTGAAGCAGCAGGCGGTGTTGTTAAGATTGCATAAGCTGCAATACGATACGGATGCCGGAGACACCGGTATCCGCTGCCTCTTATTCAAATTTTCATGTTTCTCACTGTTTGGTGATACAGTATGCTGCCTGAGATCGGTGTATTCGGGCAGCTATACTTGTCTATAATGTTTTTATTATTTTTTATCACGAGTTTTTTTGCCTGCCGCTGTGCGGCGGTGAGGACTGTATCCGTGTAAGGGGGACTTGATGTTCGCAAAGAGCCGGACGATCAATAGACAGTATATTGGCAAGAATATGCAGAATTTTATGGATTTGCCAAATCTCATCGATATTCAGCTTTCGTCCTATGAAAGTTTTTTGCAGAAAGAAAAGTTAGATAAACACGAGCCGCTGGCAGAGCAAGGTCTGGAAGAAGTTTTCCGTTCTACGTTTCCGATTGACAGTCCCAATGGGGATATGACCCTTGAATATGAATTTTATGAACTCGATGAACAAAACATTAAGTTTTCTGAACTGGAGTGCAAGCAGAAAGGGCAGACGTATTCTGTTCCGCTAAAGGCGCGTATTAACTTAATTTTCCAGCAGACCGGTGAGATCCGGCAGAAAGATATTTATATGGGCGATATTCCGTTGATGACCGATCGCGGCACGTTTATCATCAACGGTGCCGAACGCGTTGTCGTATCTCAGATACACCGTTCGCCCGGCGTTATCTTTAGTCATGAGAAAGGCGTTTTTTCCAGCCGTATTATTCCGTATCGGGGCAGCTGGCTTGAATTTGAAATTGATCAGAAGAAAGAACTGATATATGCAAAAATAGATAGAAAAAAACGGATTTTGGGAACGCTGTTTCTGCGTGCGTTGGGATATACTTCCCGTGAAGAGATTATCCGCGCGTTTTATAAAACAGAGCCTGCTGCAGTAAGCGATGACCGTGATGTCATGGAAGCGCTGGTCGGTAAAGTTCTGGCGAAGCCGGTGTATGTAACTGACAATGAATCAGGTGATACACGCATTTTGTATAAGGCAGGAGAGAAACTGCATCCGCATAATATCGATGAACTTGTGCAGTATGGCATCACCGATATAGAAGTTATCGCGTTTGAAGCGGAAGGTTCTCTGAATTCGCCGATGATTATCAACTGCTTTGATCGTGAGGAAATCAGATATACAAAAGAAGGTTCGGTGAACGGCGAGCCTTCACGCGATGATGCGCTGATTGAAGTGCACAATGTGCTGATGCCGGGCGAGCCGACGACGATTGATGCGGCGGCAAAAGATTTGGAGAACATGTTCTTTTCTCCGCGCCGCTATGACTTGGGAAAAGTAGGCCGCTACAAGCTGAACAAAAAGTTTGACCGCGATGAGACGGCATTTACGCTGGTAAAAGATGATATAATTCAAACAATGAAATTCCTGATAAAGGTATATATCAGGGATGAGAAAATCGATGATATAGATCATTTGGGCAACAGGCGTGTTCGGTCTGTTGGAGAGCTGATGACTAATCAGCTGAAAACTGCGATGAGCCGTATGGAGCGCATCGCAAAAGAACGCATGGGATTAAAAGAAACTGACACGATGAAGCCGCAGGATCTGATTTCAATCAAACCGATTGTGGCGGCAATTAAGGAATTTTTTGGTTCTAGTCAGCTTTCTCAGTTCATGGATCAGGTTAATCCGCTTGCTGAGCTGACACATAAGCGCCGTTTGAATGCGCTTGGTCCGGGAGGTCTTTCCCGCGATCGCGCTGGCTTTGAGGTTCGCGACGTTCACTATACGCATTACGGTCGCATGTGCCCGATTGAAACGCCTGAAGGTCCGAATATCGGTTTGATTGTCTCGCTTGCAATCTATACACGGGTGAATGAATACGGATTTCTTGAAGCTCCGTACCGCAAAATTGAGAACGGCTGTGCAACAGACACGATCGATTATTTGTCTGCGATGGATGAAGACAAGTACTATATTGGTCAAGTTTCCGTTGACATGAATACTGACGGTACGTTTGCGACCGATCAGATTTCATGCCGCCACTGCGGCGACTATGTAACGAAGAACCCTAAAGACGTGCAGTATATGGACGTTTCTCCCAAACAGATTATTTCTGTTTCTGCCGCACTGGTTCCGTTTTTGGAACACGATGATGCTAACCGCGCGCTGATGGGGTCAAACATGCAGCGGCAGGCGGTTCCTTTGTTATTCCCGGAGCCGCCGCACGTAGGTACCGGCATGGAACAGAAATGCGCGTACGATTCAGGCGTGCTCATCAAGGCAAAGCGTGCCGGAGAAGTTGTATGGGTAACGTCTGATATGATAAAAGTGCGGCCTGATGAACAGACAGCACCGGAACAGCTGGATGAATATCCGCTACTCAAGTATCAGCGGACAAACCAGGATACGTGTTATCATCAGCGGCCTGTCGTTGATGTTGGAGCGCGTGTTGAAAAGGGTGATGTGCTTGCCGACGGACCTGCTACGTTTAACGGTGAGTTGGCGCTTGGCCGCAATATTCTTGTTGGTTTTGTGCCGTGGAATGGCTATAATTATGAAGATGCGATTCTCATTTCGCAGCGGGTTGTCCGTGAAGATATGTTTACCTCAATCCATATCAAGGAATTTACAACTGAGATTCGTGAAACAAAACTGGGGCCTGAAAAGATAACGCGCGATATTCCGAATACGAGTGAAAAAACGCTTGATAATCTGGATACGGAAGGCATTATCCGTGTCGGTGCACATGTTTCTTCCGGTGATATTCTGGTGGGTAAGGTAACGCCTAAAAGCGAAACAGAGACAACGCCGGAGTTTAAGCTGCTGAATTCCATTTTTGGTGAAAAAGCAAAGGAAGTGCGTGATTCTTCTTTGCGTGTACCGCATGGCGTCGAAGGTACGATTATAGATGTGCAGCGCTTGCGTCGTACAGAGGGAGACGATCTGAATCCCGGTGTAGACGAAGTGGTTAAAGTCCTGATTGCGACAAAACGCAAACTCAGGGAAGGTGATAAGATGGCCGGCCGTCATGGTAATAAGGGCATCGTCGCCCGTATTCTTCCGATAGAGGATATGCCGTATCTGGAAGACGGAACGCCGCTTGACATTTGTCTGAATCCGCTTGGTGTTCCTTCTCGAATGAATATTGGGCAGATTATGGAGTCCGAATTAGGCTTAGCCGGTAAGTTCCTTGATGAATGGTATGAAGCTCCGGTATTTCAATCGCCGTCTAATGAGCAGATTTCCGAAAAACTGGTGCAGGCGGGATTCAAGCCGAATTCAAAGGCGGTACTGCGCGACGGTCGCACCGGCGAACCGTTCCAGAATGATGTGTTTGTCGGGGTGATTTACTTTATGAAGCTGCACCACCTCGTTGATGATAAAATGCATGCGCGTTCTACAGGACCGTATTCGCTTGTTACACAGCAGCCGCTGGGCGGCAAAGCACAGTTTGGCGGTCAGCGGTTGGGCGAGATGGAAGTGTGGGCGCTTGAAGCATATGGCGCGGCAAATACGCTGCAGGAGCTGCTGACAATCAAGTCAGACGATATGAATGGTCGTTCAAAGATATATGAATCGATAGTCAAAGGCGAGCCGTCGACTGCTGCCGGCGTACCGGAAGCGTTTAATGTTATGGTGCAGGAACTCCGCGGTCTTGCGCTTGATTTTACAGTATACGATGCAAAAGGCAAGCAGATTGCGCTGACAGAACGCGATGAAGAGCTGATCGCTAAAAATAGTTCTAATTTTCAGTAAGTGAGGAGAAATCATGCGGGATATTCAAGAATTTGACAGCTTGATGATTAAACTTGCTTCTCCTGATACGATCAGGGCATGGTCATATGGAGAGGTTAAAAAACCTGAAACGATCAATTACCGTACTCTTCGGCCTGAAAAAGACGGATTGTTTTGCGAACGGATATTCGGTACGACAAAAGAATGGGAGTGCTTTTGCGGTAAATTCAAATCTATCCGATATAAGGGCGTTATCTGCGACCGTTGCGGCGTTGAGGTAACGCACTTCAAAGTGCGGCGTGAACGCATGGGGCATATCGAGCTTGCCGCTCCGGTATCCCATATCTGGTATTACCGTTCAGTTCCGTCTCGCATGGGCTTGTTGCTTGATTTGCAGGTGGCGTCTCTCCGGTCTGTCCTTTATTACGAAAAGTATATCGTTATTGATCCGGGTGATACGGATTTAAAAAAGATGACGCTCTTAACTGAAGATGAATACAATGAAGCAAAAGACCGTTACGGTGATTCATTTCAGGCAGGAATGGGAGCGGAAGCAATTAAAACGCTGCTTGAGAATTTAAACCTTGATGAGCTTGCTGCGGAATTGCGGGCAAAGATGATAGAAAAGGGCGCGAAAAGCGATAAGCGCCTGCTCAAGCGTATTGAAATCGTTGAGAACTTTCGATCGTCTTCTAATAAATGTTCATGGATGGTGCTTGACGTTATTCCGGTTATTCCGCCCGAACTGCGTCCGATGGTTCAGCTGGATGGCGGCAGATTTGCAACGTCTGACTTAAACGATCTGTATCGGCGTGTCATTAACCGCAATAACCGTCTGAAGCGGCTGCAGCAGCTGTCTGCGCCTGATATTATCATCCGCAATGAAAAACGGATGCTGCAGGAAGCGGTCGATGCATTATTTGATAACTCAAAGCGGAAGCGTGTGGTAAAAGGCGCTTCGAACCGTCCGTTAAAATCAATTTCCGATATGCTGAAAGGAAAGCAGGGGCGGTTCAGACAGAACCTGCTGGGAAAACGCGTAGATTATTCAGGCCGGTCCGTTATCGTTGTTGGGCCTGAACTGAAGTTGTGGCAATGCGGACTGCCGACAAAAATGGCGCTTGAGCTGTTTAAGCCGTTTATCATGAAAAAGCTCGTCGATAAGGATGTAGTGTATAACATAAAGAAGGCAAAGCTTCTGGTGGAGCAGGAATCTCCTGAAGTTTACGCCATTCTTGATGAAGTTGTGCGTGAGCATCCCGTTATGCTCAACCGCGCACCGACGCTGCATCGTCTTGGTATTCAGGCTTTTGAACCGGTTCTTGTCGAGGGAAAAGCAATTAAACTGCATCCGCTCGTATGCCATGCGTTTAACGCAGATTTTGACGGCGATCAGATGGCGGTGCATGTACCGCTGACTCAGGCTGCTCAAATGGAATGTTGGATGCTGATGCTTTCTGCACGCAATCTGCTTGATCCTGCTAACGGAAAAACAATCGTATATCCATCGCAGGATATGGTGCTTGGCATTTACTATTTAACAAAAATCAAGCCGAAGCAGGATGATGGCGCAGCTACGGGAGAACATCGCCTGCGCCGGTTCTGTTCTGAAGAAGAAGCTTTCCTGGCTGCAGAAACGGGCAGTATCGGCTGGCAGGAAGAAATCCTTGTGCCTGTGCGTAAAACCCCATTTAAAGGAACGGTCACTAAAACAACAGTGGGACGCCTGCGCTTTAATGAGGAAATGCCCGATGAAGTTGAGTTTGTAAATGAGCTCCTCGGTGATAAACAGTTAAAAGCGCTGATTGAAAAAGTATATAAAGAAAACGGACCGTGGCTGACAGTAAAGATGCTTGATGCGATTAAATCTGTAGGTTACCGGTATGCGACATTCTTTGGCGCTACTATTTCTATGGATGATATTCTCATTCCGGAAGAAAAAACAGACATGATAGTGGCTGCAAACGTTGATGTTGATAAGATTAAGAAGCAGTATACTGAAGGTGTTATTACCGACGAAGAACGGTATAACCAGGTATGTGATATCTGGGCAAAAAAAAGCGATGAATTGACGGAAATTATGATGGATAAAATGAAGCGCGACAAGAACGGCTTCAATACTATCTACATGATGGCAGATTCAGGCGCACGCGGAAGCAAGAACCAGATACGCCAGCTTGCGGGAATGCGCGGACTGATGGCAAAGCCGAACGGACAGATTATCGAAATGCCGATTCTGTCAAACTTTAAGGAAGGATTGTCGGTTTTTGAATTCTTTATTTCAACAAACGGCGCGCGCAAAGGTTTGTCTGATACCGCGCTGAAAACGGCTGATGCCGGTTATCTGACCCGCCGTCTTGTGGATATAGCCCAGGATGTGGTAGTTAATGAAGACGACTGCGGTACGATAAACGGCATTGAATATACAGCGATAAAAGAAGGTGAAAAAGTTGTAGAAACACTGAGCGACCGTATCGTTGGCAAATACACGCTTGAGCGGGTGCTGCATCCAATCACCGGCGAACTGATTTGCGACATCAATGAATATGTGACCGAAGAACTTGCCGGTATCATAGAAGCGTCGGGCATAGAAAAAATTAAGATGCGGTCTGTGCTGACATGCGAAAGCAAGCATGGTGTCTGCTGTAAATGTTATGGACGCAATCTTGCTCATAACAAGATTGTCGAAATAGGCGAAGCAGTTGGCATCATTGCCGCGCAGTCTATCGGACAGCCGGGCACACAGCTTACGATGCGCACATTCCATGTCGGCGGTACTGCGTCAAAGGCAACAGAAGATAATCGCATTGTGCTTAAGCACTCTGCGCTTATTTTAAGCATCTCCGGTACGCATGTTGAGCTTGCTAACGGCAACTGGCTGTTTACGCGCAAAGGATACATGAATGTTACGCGCATTATCAGTCAGTATCCGATACATGACGGCATGAGTCTGCTTGTTTCAGATGGAGACCGCATATTAAAAGGCGTGCCGCTTTTTACTGAAAATGGGCAGGAAGTGGTATCAGCAGAAGCTGCTCGTATTATGATACGCGATGACACGCTCTTTTTAGTGGCAAATGAACTCAAAGTTGATATACCCAACGGCGCTGAAATGACGGTTAAAGTTGGCGATGTTGTTGAAGCGAATCAGACAATGGGAAAGTTTGATCTGTATTCCGAGCCGATTATCGCTGAAGTAGACGGATTCGTGCATTTTGAAGATATAATTCCCGGCTCTACAATGGAAACAGTCGTGAACAGTGAAACTGGTACTATTGAAAAACGTATCGGCGGACAGCATTTGGAGACAAAGCAGCCGCGCGTGTTAATAACCGACGAGGACGGAAACGAACAGGGCAGTTACTTCCTGCCAAGCGGCGCGGTGCTCCATGTCGAAGACAGCGAGAAGATTCATGCCGGAACTATGATTGCAAAGATGACGAAAGAATCATCCAAAACAAGCGATATTACCGGCGGTCTGCCGCGCGTTTCCGAGCTGTTTGAAGCACGCAAGCCCAAAAATCCCGCGGTGCTGGCACAGATATCCGGCAGGGTTCTGTTCAAAGGCATCACAAAAGGCAAGCGTGTTGTGATTGTGCAGGATGAGTACGGCAAAGAGTTTGAGCACCACGTACCGGTGAGCAAGCGGCTGCTGGTTCGTGACGGCGATACCGTTGCTGCGGGAGAACAGCTGTGCGATGGTGCGATGAGCCCGCACGATATACTTGCGATATTGGGCGAAAACGCGCTGCAAAATTATCTGATGGATGAAATTCAGCAGGTGTACCGCGCGCAGGGTGTTACGATTAACGATAAGCACATCGGAATCATCGTGCGACAAATGCTGCGTAAAGTAGAAATTGTTGCAGTCGGCGACACACGGTTTATATTTGGACAGCAGGTAGACAAATATAAATTCCATGAAGAAAACGAACACGTCATGAGCGAAGGCGGTCAGCCCGCAGTGGCGCGGCCGATGTTCCAGGGTATCACCAAAGCGGCGCTGAATATCGATTCGTTTATTTCCGCTGCGTCTTTCCAGGAAACGACGAAGGTGCTGACGAATGCCGCGATTGCCGGTTCCACCGACTATCTGCGCGGCCTGAAAGAAAACGTCGCCATCGGACATCTGATTCCTGCCGGCACCGGTATCCGCAACTACCGCAAGGTGAAACTCTTTGATTCAAATGAAATGGATCTTGACGCGCAGATGGAAGAGATTCTTGAGCGCCGCCGCATTGAAAAGGCGCAGGAAACAGCAGCTGCCGTTGATGACGGAAACTTTGATACGGAAGAAGATTAGCCGCGCAGCCTGAATCCTTGTAAACGCACAAAAAAACGGTACGATGCCTCGTACCGTTTTTTTGTGCCCGCTTCACGGTTTTGTACCTCTGCCGCTTTTACTGCGTGTATGTCTGCTCAAGCGTGCGTATCTGCCAGTAAAGCAGCTGATTTACCGGAACGGGAATCTTTTTCTTTTTTCCCATTTTGATAAGCGTTCCTGCAAAAAGTTCCACTTCAGTCTGCCGGTGTGCGGCAACGTCCTGGCTCATTGATGTTTTCGTGTCAGGGTCGAGCGTGTCGAGCGTCTGGTACCATGAGGCGATATCGTTGTCGTTGAGGTTTATGCCTTCTGTCTGAGCAATCGCGATAACTTCGCGCATGGCGGCTTCCATCATGGAGCGCGCCTCGCTTATGCCGCCCTTTGTCTGAAACGGACGGTATGTCAGCTGCAGCGCGGCGGACGTCTGATTGATGCCGGTATTTATCATAAACTTGTACCAGAGCCTGCGGAGCATGTTCGCAGGAATCTCATAGGCGATACCAGCCTTGTCAAAGAGCGCGGCAATGCGGCTCACACGTTCGCTTTCGCTTCCGTCCGCCTCGCCGAAATGAATAACGCCTTTATGAGAGAATGTCGTATGCGTGCCGCTGTGCTGCGCATCGGTGCCGAGAATCATCGCAAGCGGGATCCGCCACGCGCCGTACATGCCGCTTATTTCCTGTTCGCTTGAAATACCGTTGAGCAGCGAGAGCATGAGCGTGCCGGATCCGACATACGGCTTTACGTCCGAAAGCACCGCGGCAAGCTGCGGCGCTTTGCACGCAAAAATGACAAGATCCGCCGGTTCCCCGTGCAGCGCGCCGTCTTCAGCTCCTGCCGGTGCGAAATCAAACGCAATGCGGCTCCCGTTTACAAACAGTCCCTGCTC
>DXHG01000135.1 GCA_019113455.1 Candidatus Treponema faecavium
GGCATATCCCTCAAACAGCAGCGTAAAGCGGCTGTTCCTGCGCTCAAACGGCGCGCTGATTTGTTTGACGCCGCAGTGCCGGCACTGTACATGAGGCCGTTTACAGTGGATGAAAGAAGGATAGAACAGACAGTCTCCATGCCGCCAGATATGCTCATGCACTTCATATTCATAGCGTACAGTCTATCCGCCGCAGTGAGGGCAGGAGAACATCGCCTCCTCCCTGACTCCGACACAGATATGAAATTATCTATCATCTGAATTACTTCCGTTAGGAGTATATCACAAAATAGCTTTTCCCTCTAACTTTGGAGTAGAACCAAAAAATATGAATGAGCGCGGTGCCCCTTGTATTGCTGACACTGGCTGCGGGCTGCAAGCCAACAGCCGTGAGCGGCGTGCAGCTGACTCCGCCTGCAGCGGCGCTGGCTGCCGGAGAAAAGACGGCCATCCAAGTAGTCATCGAACCTGAAAACGCAACGGTGCAGACGGTAACCTGAAGCGTAGAACCGGAACGGATTGTTGCGCTGAACGACATCGACGAGGGTATGTGCACGGTAACGGCAGACACGGAAGGCACGGCCATTATCACGGCAGCGACGGCTGACGACGGCAAAACGGCGCAATGCCAGATTATCGTCTGTCATACTATCGACAATACAGACTTTATCAAAGCGGTGGGCGGTCAGTGCTGTTGGAACCTGACAGGCAGCGGTACGGTACTGCTGACGCCTGAAAACCTTGAACGGATTCAGGCGGTTACGGAACTTTATATAAGCGGGGAAGGAGAAAGCAAGAAGCTGTGCGATCTTTCCGGCATCGAATGATTTACCGGTCTGACATATCTGGGCTGCAGCTACAATGAGCTTGCAGAACTTGATATACGCGCGAACACGGCGCTGAGGAGTGTACACTGCGGCAATCAGGTCTTAGACGGAGAAACGCCGATGATGCTGATACTGACGGAGGCGCAGTATTGGGATTATGTTTTTCATCCAGAATCGATGATGAATGGCAGCGTAAGGGGTCTTTTTCCTCTTGAGCGGTTTGGTAAGATGTCGTATACTGACCGGTATGAGTGAGACAGGCAGCAAACTGATTGCGCAGAACAAAAAAGCCCGCTTCAATTATACCATAGAAGAGACGTATGAGTGCGGCGTTGTTCTTGAGGGCACGGAGGTAAAATCAGTTAAAGCCGGCAATATGTCTTTTCCTGATGCATTTGCAGAGATACAGGAAGGCGAGGTATGGGTTACCGGACTGCATATTTCACCGTATCCGTTTTCGTCGGTATTCAATCACGACCCTGACCGCAAAAAAAAACTGCTTTTGCACCGGGAAGAAATAAAGCGGCTTTCAAGAAAAGTCGAAGAAAAGGGTATGACGCTTATTCCGCTTGACGTGCATCTCAAGCGCGGGCGTGTAAAGATAACGCTCGGCGTGTGCCGCGGAAAAAAGCAGTTTGACAAGCGCGCCGATATACGCGAGCGCGATATACAGCGAGACATGCAGCGTGAATTTAAAAAAGGGCTGAACGGATAGGGAGTTTTCAGTGCGGATGGGCATATTCTGCTGCAGGCGGCTGCTGCTGAGCAGCGCGGTGTTTCTCTTGCTGACGGTGCTGACGGCGGTTCCCGAAAACGCGGTGTTTTTCGGCGTTCCGGCTGAGGCAGCGAGCGAACAGGTACTCATGGCGCAGGATTTGTTCTATAACCGGCTTTCCGCCGTTGATTCGCTCACGCTTGAAGACCGCCGTTCCGTTTCGTATGCGGAAGCCGCGGCGGCAGGGGAGCTGCCAGCGTCGGGCGTTATTTTTTACCTTTCCATAGAGAACACGAATGGCAAGTGGGTATTTTCTTTTACGGGGGAACTTCCCGCGGAAGGGAAAAAAGCGGAGTATGCAAAGACGTACGACTCTTTTTATAAGATACTCACTGAAGCAGGCTCTTCCATTCAGGCAGTTATGACAAACCTGTTTGCTTCCGGCGCGGAGGCCGAGGAGGAACCGAAAGCAGAAGGCGCGCCGCTTGCGCTTTCGATTGAAAGCCTCGCCGGCACATGGAGCGGTGAGGATCTTATCGACAAGATTGTTATCCTGCGTTCCGGGCGCGGCTTTGCCATTTACGAAAACGGCGCTACAATGAACCTGACGGTGGCGGTAAGCGGCTCAACGGTTACGTTTACGCAGTCGGGCAGGCCGAACGCATCGTTTTACCCCGATTTGCCGCGGCAGATCGCGCTCGTGAGTGCGCAGAATGCGCCGCCTATTTCGTGGGCAATGCAGCTCGTCGGTGAAAACACAATGAAAGGAATTAAAACAACGCTTGTGCCGGTAGTCAGCAACGGAGAGGTTGTGTCGGCAGAGCAATCTCAAGTTGATGTATCCTGGAGCAGGCAGACAAATTAAACAATATAAAGGAGCAGGAGATGCCGTTTATATGCAGCGCATGTCCGATAGACGGGCTGTATGAGATACAGCCGAAAGTATTTGGCGATGAGCGCGGGTATTTTCTTGAAACATACAGCGAAAAGGATTTTTTCGCGTGTGGTCTTATGATGAAATTCGTGCAGGACAATCAGTCGTGTTCGGTAAAAGGCGTGCTGCGGGGGCTGCACTTTCAGAAGCAGCATCCGCAGGGAAAGCTCGTGCGCGTTCTTGAGGGAACGGTGTATGACGTCGCAGTTGACATCAGACAGGGTTCCGCCACGTTCGGCGGGTATCACGGCGTGCTGCTGTCCGCGGAAAAGCAGAACCAGTTTTATATACCCGAAGGGTTTGCGCACGGATTCTGCGTGATTTCTGACCGCGCTGTATTTGCGTATAAATGCACGGACTTTTATCATCCTGAGGACGAAGGCGGGCTTATGTGGAACGATCCGATTATCGGCATCGACTGGGGTGCCGTACTGGGAACTGCGTCTCCGGTGCTTTCACAAAAAGACATGAAGCATCCTGCGTTTGACGCGCACGGTGCCTATTTTGATATAAACGGAAAATGGATTGGAGACTGATATGGTGTGGCTGATTGGCTGCAAGGGAATGCTTGGCAGCGAGATTGTGCGGCAGTTTGAGAACGGCGATATAGCGTTTGTGGGTACTGACCGCGATGTTGATATTACCGACCGCGGCGCGCTGCAGCGGTTTGCTGATGCACACGAGGGGATTACGTGGATTATTAACTGCAGCGCGTATACGGCGGTCGATAAAGCCGAGGATGAGGAGGCAGCCGCTGCGGCACTCAACGATACCGGTGCGGCGAATATCGCAAGAGAAGCAAAGCGCATCGGCGCGAAAATGATTCATATTTCGACCGACTATGTGTTTGACGGAAGCGGTTCATCGCCGTATACAGAAGACATGCCGCTCAGCCCGATCGGCGTATACGGCAAAACAAAGGCTGCCGGAGAGCAGGCGGTGCAGGAATCAGGCTGCGAATGGTATATTTTCCGTACCGCATGGCTGTACGGATACGACGGCAGAAATTTTGTGTACACGATGATTCAGCTTATGAACAGCAGAGACCGCATTACGGTTGTACATGACCAGCGCGGCAGTCCGACATTTGCGGCGGATCTTGCGCGCTGCATCGTGATGACCGTGCTGGCCGCCGCAAACGGGCAGGCGATTCCGCAGGGTGTGTACCACTGTACCGACCTCGGGGAAATCACCTGGTTTGATTTCGCATGTGAAATATACCGTATCGGACGTGAAAAAGGCAAAATAACGAACGAGTGCCGCATAGAGCCGTGTACGACAGATGAATATCCGACGCGCGCGCGTCGCCCGGCGTATTCGGTGCTGTCAAAGGCCAAGATACAGAAAGCGCTGCACACGATACTGCCTGACTGGAAAGAGAGCCTGCGTGCGTTTATCAGCAGTCCGCTTTTTTCATTAAAATAGAAAACAGGAGATATACCCTATGAGAAAACTGCACAATATACTGGTAACCGGCGGCGCGGGCTTTATCGGCTGCAATTTTATCCATTATCTGTTCGGCATGTCTGCTTCGGGGAATAAAGCGTTTGCCGACTCCGGTTTTGACGGAACTGTCGTTAATATGGACTGCCTGACGTATGCGGGAAACGCCGAAAGCCTTGCCGATATTGACGCACAGTGGGGTGCGGCTGCCGGACAGGCGCGGTATTTTTTTGAAAAGGCAGATATCTGCGACAAAGCGGCAGTGGAACGCATTCTTCGCGCATACGATATAGATACCAT
>DXHG01000136.1 GCA_019113455.1 Candidatus Treponema faecavium
CGTGAGAACCTTACTCTTTCTTCCCTTCCTTAGTTCCTGTAACAGACCAGCATTTCGGGGTGTATCCCGAAACGGTGCGTGTATATTACCTCGACTTCACCATCCCTGTCAAGAGCTTTTTCATAAAATAGTACACTTTTTTCGCTTTTTTTTTGTTTTTTTTCAGGCTCCTTCGCCAGGCGCTGCTTACCAGTGTATCGTAAGCCCCAGCGTAAGGCCGGAAAGCAGCGCCGTTTTTATCAGCTGACCCGCGTCAAGCCCGCCGTCTGCGCCGCCGACCCCGCCCTGCGGCGCCAGCTGCTTTGACAGCAGCGGCACGGCAAACAGCTTGCGCAGCGTAATACTCACCCATTCGGCAGGCTGCAGCCGATACCCGACATACCCATACACCAGCGCCGACCCCTGCAAAAGCCGCCTATCGCCGGAGAATTCCCCGCTTTCGCCGTCAAAGAACAGATTGTCTTTTTCAAGATAACTGAGCGCATAGCTCACGCGGTCATACACGCACACCGCGGCGCCTGCGCGCACGTCAAGCGCATGCACGCCGCGCGCGCTCTCCGACTGCCACGCAGCCCCCGCATGCAGCAGCCACGCTCCAAACCTGCCTTCCGCGTTTACGTATTTATATGGAAAAAACATGTATTTCTGGTTCTGCGATGTAAGGCCGAGCGCGCCCGCCACCTCCGCGTACACAAAGCCCGCCGAAAACGACAGCCGGTGCCGCCCCAGATCCACGCCCGTGCGCGCCTGCACGGCATACCCATTCACCTGCGCGCGCGCAAGCTCGGCGCGCTCCTCGTTGGAATACAACCGCAGCCCGCCATGAAACCCCGCAAAGCGCAGCTCCGCCATGTCGCTCCACACCGCAGACACGCTGTACGCGCCGTACAGCGGCAGTTCTGGATAGCCGAAAAAATAATAAAAATCGCCGGGCCCCCAGCCGCCCATGCCCAGCCGCGCGCCCGCGCGCACCGTAAGCGGTATCCGCGCAAACGATACTGCCGCGTCAAGCCCGTACAGGAACACGCTCCCGCCGCTTGAGCTCACGCGCGCGTCGCCGTCTACAAGCGGCGCGCCTCCGGGAATCACCGCGCGCGCCTCGCCGTGGCACGCAGTGCCGATACTCACGCCGAGCGAAAACCACTCGTTGCTGCCCGTGAGCCGCGCGCCGCCGCCGCTTATAACCGCGTCTATGTACGCATGCCGCGCGCGCACCTGCCCGCCGTGCGCCTCTGCCAGAAACGCGCCGTGCGCGTTCTTAAGCGAAACATGCGCGCGCGGCTGCCACCACCAGATGCTGCCCGCGCCGTCTGCGTAGAGCGCGCCGCCCTGCGCACCCGCGCCCCCGGCGGCGCTTACGCCCGCGTCTGCACCCGCATACGGCGCGCATACGAACGCCGCCGCGGCAAACGCCGCCGCCATGATACGGTTTTTTACCTGTCCGAAACCCATGCAAACAAGACAAAAAAGCCGCCGTGACAAACCACGGCGGCTTACATGCGCCCTCTGCGTCAGCTACTTGCCGTAGTAGAAGTTAAACATATTGGTAAACAGCTGCACATGGATGGGGTCATTGACATCCCAGACAGACATAACGCTGTACCTAGACTCGTAGTCGTCGGCAACCATACTGTCTCCGTTCGGATCCAGAATCATACTCAGAAAATCCAGTCCTACATAGACGCCGCACCGTACGTCTTCCATTCCTTGGTAGGCTGTAAGTTTATCCAGGCTGGTTATCTCGGCTTCAATGTCACCACTCATGGGATCCCACCCCCATACTCCAAACGACGGCTTGCCGGTCGCCTTATCGATCTTTACGAACTTATCCATGGAGAACCAGCCGTCTGCAAGGCAGGCGCAGTCAAGTTGAAAGAGCGTTGTGCCGTCTTTGGGAATGCCTTCGTTGTCCATCTCAGGAAAGCTCCACACGCCTTCAGTGTTGATAGCTGTCCTGAGCTCCTGTGCAACGGTTTTCCAGCCCTCATACTTTTTAAGCACGTCTGTTACCGCCTGCGGATAGCGGTTGCCGCTTGCAAGCAGGCTGTCGTACGCGCCGATAATGTCTGAGACTGCGCCGCTCAGCGTGTTTTTTGCCGTCTGCGTGGTATAACCGGCGCGCTGCGTCATAAAGCCGTTTGCAAGCGGGTCATATGACGCACTGTATTTGCCGCCGTTAAAAAACTCCCTGGCTGCAGCGTCTGTCGCGCTGTCGGGATTAATCAGGAATGGAATGAAATTGGCGTCAGTGTCAAGCTCATACGCCTGCAAAAACTCAAACGTGCCTTTTACAATCGAGAGCGCCGCCGTAATAAGCTTAAGCTCTGCCTTTGTCACCATCACGGTATCCTCGCCGATTGTTTCTGTGAGGTTAAGCAACTTTATAAGACGGCTGTCTATATCAACAGGCGTATCGTCCACCATTTCGTTTATCAGGCTCACCGCCTTATCGTAGCGCGCGCCGAACACATCGTTTACCACCGTGTCTACCGTGCCGTTTACGCCGTCAAGATGGTTGTTCAGCAGTATGCACATCCACAACGCGCCCGGATGCATAGCGCCCAGACTGCGAATCCACTCGGGAGCCTCGCTCAGCTCGGGAAAGAACGCACTATCGATACTCTCAATATAGACTTCTTCCCACTGCTGCGTTTCCTCATTCCACACCCCTGTATAATAACCATTCTCCCATTCGTGGTCGGTCCACCAGTTGTCAAGGTTGATGAGCGCATTGAGCTCTGCAGGGTACGAGACAAAGCCCAGCTTGTCCCGCATCAGGTCAACAACGGCGCTGTCAACGCTTATCGAAGCAAGGTAGGCGAGCGCCGCGTGCATGCGCGTCTCGTTGTTTTGCGCTATCTCATACGCCTGCATAAACCGCTCAACCGCCGTGCCGTAATTTTCAGCTTCAAGCGCGGCGTAACCGCTTTCAAGCGCCTCGGTGTAATCAGGCTCTATAATCACAAAGTCCGGCTCCACGGCCTTTTGTTCAGTCTTTAAGCCCTGCAGGTTGAATTTGTATATTTCCGGGGCAAAACCTTCTATAGACAGGCCGTTTGCTTTTGCGTCGGTAAGTGCTACGCGGTACGGCTGCGGTATGGAATTTTGAGGCTCCCACGTAACTTCAACTTCTGTCGCAGCAGCATCGACTTCATTAAAATCAGCGGGTTCAAGCACCCGCACCGCCGCGGCCCGCGCCGCTACAGTGTCTGCTCCTATCGTTTTTGTAACCTCGACCGGCTCGCCTACCTGCGCTATGCCCGTTATTGTAAACGTATAGTCCGTGTCGCCATCCAAACCTGTTATTGTTATATCTTTTATATCTTGAGGGGCTACTGATATTGGCTGCTTCTGGTCGCCGCCTTCCGGCGCCCATGTTATTTCATAACTCGTGAAGTCCCCTTCCGGGAAATCCTTGGCTTTAATCGTTGCCTTCTGGAGCTTACCAAGCGCCGGCGGCTTTATGCCCGGGGTACTGGGGGGGTAGTACCACCTCCGCTGCTTCCGCCGCCGACCGCGCCCGGACAGCCCGTAACATACAGCAGAGCGCCTACAGCGGCGCACGCCATCAACACGCGCGTGCTCAATTTGTTCCGTTTCATCGCGATTCCTCCTATAAAAAACGCTCGGTCTGAATACGCAAAGGCGGACGCACACGTGCCGCCTTTTTCCTTTTAGCTTATTCTATCAGTTTTTGCGTACCTGTCAATGGGGTTTTTGCGCTGCGCGAGGGCTTTTTTTCTTTGCGGGTTCCCCGCGGGGTGTTTTTTTTGCGTTGCGCGCGGGCTTGGGTTTTGTCAGCCTGCGGCTGCGCGCTTTCTTTTTTCTTTCTTATTTTCTGTAATTTGTTTTTGGGGCGGGAGGAGCCCCTCTACTTCAGAAGCGGGTGCTGTCGCACGCTTGTCGCTGCGCGGCAAGCTGCCAAGTTTTTTGTATATGCCTAGGCATATACAAAAAACTTGCATGTGTACAGTTGCAAGTTTGAGGCGCAGCGCCAGACTTGTAGTTCTGCTGTCGGTTGCGGGCTGGCAGCGGAACGGCGGTCTGCCGATTGGGTAATATGATATTTGCCAGCAGCAAATTTAAAATTTGCCGTTTATAGGGTATGAAATTTGCCGGTGGCAAATTCCAAATTTGCCGACGGCTTTTGTCTCACTGGCCGATGGCAAACGGCGCACTTGCCGATGGCAAATGCCGTGTTTGCCGATTGCTTTTGTCTCGTTTGCCGTCGGCAAATGCCGCACTGGCCATCGGCAAATTTCACATTAGTCGATGGCAAAATTCAAATTTGCCGATGGGAAATTTTGTACCGGCCGGCGGCGCAGGCGTTTTGTGCGGCGGCGCGGCTGTCCGGCTTCGACATAACGGTGAACGAACCTTCCGCCGGCCCGCCTGAAACAACCGTGCCCGGCGGGGAAGACCTGCCTGAGGGATTTACTGCAAGTTCGGCTTTCATAGAGGCGGCTGAAGAGGCGCTTGTAGATACCGGCTTGGAAATTAACTATACAGAACAGGGAGCCCCAGTATACGTGCCGCTGACAGAGACCAGTCTGGAAACAATCAGACGCACAACATCTGTATATTTGTTTGCTGCATCGGATACGGATATATCCGGCCATAAGTATTTACCGGACTTACCGAGTTGACGATAACAAGCTCATCCATAACAAGTCTTGACGCCTCATCTTCCCCCGACCAGCAGTCGCGGTGGAAAGAATGTGAAAGCGATGAGAAGAACGTTAGCGTCAACATCGTTCTTGCCGATACCAGCCTCTAACACCGAC
>DXHG01000137.1 GCA_019113455.1 Candidatus Treponema faecavium
CTGGCCATCGGCAAAATTCATGTCTGATAAATGGCAAAATAAAATTTAGCCATCGGCAAATTTTTATTTTTTAAATGGGAAATCTGACAGCCGTCGGCAAAAGACGTCATTCCGCAGGCACAGCCTCAAACGCGGCAGCTTGCCGCGGCGGTTCGGTGCTGAGGGCTTTTTGACAAAGCGCTGACATATCTTTTTGTAGCCTTAACGCGGCGTTTGCACGCGCTTTGCATTTACGCGCTATATTTCAGACATACCAATTGTACCGGTAAGTGAGGTAAAAAGATGAAAGCAAGCATTTTCACAAGCGTTTGACAAAAAAAAGAAATCTTGTATAATATTATAGCTATGCTGCATGATATCGTTATATCTGCGTATGCTAAGATAAACATCGGTTTGCGCGTTCTTCCAAAGCGTGCGGACGGGTATCACGATATCGAGAGTATTTTTCATACGGTTCCGCTGTGCGATGTGCTGCATGTGGAGCGTATGCCGGGCAGCGGCGGCTGTGTTGTCGAGTGCGGACAGATGCAGCTGCCTCAGCATAATACTCTTACTGCCGCATACGATGGTTTTTGCAGGGTTTCCGGCATACGGCCTTCTGTGCATGTCGCGCTTGAAAAACGTATTCCCGCCGGTGCGGGGCTCGGAGGCGGCTCCTCCGATGCAGCGTCGTTTCTGCGCGGTTTGGATGCTCTGTATGAAACCAATCTGACTTCTGAACAGATGCAGTGTGTGGCGGCGTCTGTCGGGAGCGATGTTTTTTTCTTCCTGTCATGCGATGCCGCTGGAATGGGCAGCGCTGTCGTGACAGGACGCGGAGATACAGTCCATATAATCAGACAGCGTCGTGATCTGAATATTGTGCTCGCCTGTCCGGCAGTCCATAGTTCAACCGCAGAGGCGTATGCCCTGGTTGATTCTTGCATGGAGCGGGATTATGGCATACAATATCCGCCGCTGGAATCGCTTGAAGCTATGTACAGGGCACGGGTGTGTGCGTGGTCGTTTGCAAACAGTTTTGAGCGTCCGCTTATGGAGCGGTATCCTGCGATTGCCGAAGCGCTGAGCGTTTTGCGCGATTGCGGGGCTGATTTTGTACAAATGTCTGGTTCGGGCTCGGCTGTTTTCGGGGTTTTTGAAAATTCTGTAGCTGCAGAAAACGCATCCGCAATACTTGCTGATATGGGAATAAAGAATTACTGCTCTTTTTCCCGTTAGTTATGCAATTATTGTACTAAATGGAGGGTATGTCGTATGCAGATTACTGAAATTAGAATTCGCGCGGTAGAAGCGGACAGCAAGCTGAAGGCATATGTGACGGTAACTTTTGATAATTGCTTTGTTGTTCATAATGTGAAGATTATCGACGGCAAGACAGGGCTGTTTATAGCTATGCCGAGCCGCCGGACAAGCACTGGTGAATACAAGGATGTCGCGCATCCGATCAGTCCGGAATTCAGGACTGCGCTGCAGGAGGCTATTCTGGCGGAATATGCCGCCGGTCATGTGGTAGACTCAGATGCAGACGAGGTGCTGTAGTTTTTTGAGGCGTCGACAAGTGGTAAGTCATCGGCTTTTGGTGCCGACATTCCGCAGGTTCGAATCCTGCCGCCTCAGTGACAATATACAAAAGCGCTGTGCTGTCAGGCGCGCGGCGGATCTTTTGTAATTTTTGGTTAAGGAGTTCCTGAGTTATGGATCAGATGGTTGTCAATGCAGTTGTTCGTACAGAATCCGGTAAGCGTGCTGCAAAAAAGCTCCGTGCAAACGGACGGCTGCCTGCTGTTATGTATAATTCCCGCGGAGAAGCGGTCATGCTCGATGTTGACGAGGCTGAATTTTCAAAAGTATGGAGAAATACGACGCCTACGACGCTGATTACATTAAAAGTAGACGGCAAAGATTATCTGTCTTTTATTAAAGCGACGGAATACGATATTATCACGGACAAGAACCTGCATGTGGATTTTCATACGATTGATGAAAATAAAAAGCTCAAGGTAAAGATGAACGTGCAGTTTACCGGCAGTCCCGTCGGCGTCCGCGAAGGCGGCAAGCTGCGTACGCACGAGGCGCAGATACAGATAACCTGTCTGCCCAAAGATCTGCCGCCCCGTATTACGGCAGATTTGAGTGCGCTCAAAATCGGCGATACTTTCCGCGTAAAAGACTTGGGCTTGTCGGATGCGGTAACGGTGCTTACCGATGCCGAGAAAAACCTCGCGAGTGTTTTGGCTGCAAAATAAGCGGTTCTTTCTATAACACTAAGAAAGAGTATGACGGCTGTTCTATATGAACAGCCGCTTTTTTTAGTATCATGTGTAAACAGTCTGCGCGCTGCGGCGATGACGAAAAACATATACTGCGGTTTGAAGACGCCGTGTGTGCCGGCATACGGTCATGCGGCATCACGCTTGAACAGCTGTTTGCGTCTCCGGCTGCTGTCGGCGTGTCAGGCGGTGCTGACTCAATGGCGCTGCTTGTTTCTCTGCTGCGTTTGAAAAAACGCTTTGGCGCCGAAAGCGCCCTGATTCATGCGGTAACCGTGAATCACAATATCAGGAGCGCAGAAGAATCAGCGGGCGATGCGTCGTTTGTGCAGAACTTCTGTGCCGCTGCGGGCGCCGCGTGCACGGTGCTGACGGTTCCGCGCGGAAAGATTGCAGAAACTGCGCGTGAGCGCGGCAAGGGCATAGAAGAGGCGGCGCGTTTTATTCGGTACGGGCTTTTTGAATCGTTTTGCCGCGGGCACGGCATTTCTGTTTTTTTTCTTGCGCACACGCAAAACGATCAGCTTGAAACGCTGCTGCTGCGTTTCCTGCAGGGAAGCGATGTTGGCTCGCTTTCTGGCATCGCGCCGCGCCGCGGCGTGTTCTGCCGCCCGCTGCTTGGCGTTCCGCGTGCAGAAATTGAGACATACTTACAGCTGTGCGGCGTTTCATACCGCACGGACGCAACAAACAGCGATCCGTCATATCTGCGAAACCGAATACGCCTGGAACTTGTGCCGCTGCTTAACGCCTCTTTTCCCGGCTGGCGGTGCGCGCTGCTTGCGGGAAGCGAAAAGGCGCTGCAGGACGCACGCTCGCTTGAGCGCCTGGCGGCAGGCATCGAGTGGGAGACGGATGCGCTTCCCGATTGTGTGCGCCTGTCCGCGGCAGTGTTTTTTGCGGCGGATGAGGCTGTGCGCCGGAGGCTTTTGTATCGGGCGTTTTCATTGCTGCATATTGCGGAGCGCGTGCCATATCAGCTGGTGCGCACCGCACTTTTGGGTGAGTTTCCCGTTCGGGGAAAAGGCGTTGAGCTTACGTGTGAAAACGGCGCGGTGCAGGCAAAAAGACGGGCCGTATCTAGGAAAACACCGTATTTTTTTGTTATACTGACAAAATCCGGGCAATATACCGGATCATATGGGACGCTGTATGTACAGGAAGACTGCGATGATGGGCGGCCGTTTGCCGCAGAAACCGGTTGCGTGCAGCTTGGCGGCGTGCATACGCTGCCCGTGTGCGTGAGAACGGCGGTGCCGGGAGACAGAGCGCCGGTATCTATTCTCTGTGCAGGCGCTGCCGCCGCGGTAACGGTGTTTTCTCTGCCGCGCGGACCGCAGTGCGCGCGGGCGCAGCGTTCCTGCCTGATATTTTATACGGAGCGGAGTCTGTAGCATGAAGAACGAATATACCGAAAAGGGGTCGGCAAAACGCGGGCGGTTCGGATTTATCTTTTTTATTTGTATGCTTTCTGCGCTGTGCGTATATCTGATTTACTCAAGCAACCAGGCCGCCGTTCCTGAAATCTCGTATTCGCGCTTTTTACAGGCGGTGCAGAACAACCAGGTAACCGAAGTGCATATTGTCGGCAGCCGTGTGATTCAGGGTGTTATGCGTTCGGCAAACGATGAAGTGTCGTACTTTTCAACGTATATTCCGTATACGGATAACACGCTGATGCGCACGCTTGAACAGAAAGGCATTATCGTATCGGGTTCCGATTTTTCGCCGTCGGTGCTGTCGTATCTGCTCGATTTTGCGCCGGTGCTGATTATGCTGCTTTTTTTGCTGGTGATACTGCGGCAGAACGCGGCGCAGAACGCGCGCGGGATGCAGTTTGGCAGAAGCCGCGCACATGTCTATACGGGCGGCAAAAAAGTAACGTTTGCCGACGTTGCCGGTCAGGAAGAAGCGAAAAAAGAGCTTGCTGGCATTATTGATTTCTTAAAAACCCCCAAGAAATATCTTGAAATCGGCGCTAAGATTCCGACCGGCGTGTTGCTTGTGGGCAGTCCCGGCACCGGAAAAACGCTGCTTGCGCGCGCCGTCGCTGGAGAGGCAGGCGTATCATTTCTGCATATATCGGGAAGCGATTTTGTGGAGATGTTTGTCGGCGTCGGCGCAAGCCGCGTGCGCGATTTGTTCGCCCAGGGACGAAAAATGGCTCCCGCCATTATTTTTATCGATGAGATAGACGCGGTCGGCCGCGCGCGGGGGGCAGGATTAGGCGGCGGTCATGATGAGCGCGAGCAGACGCTTAATCAGATGCTGGTAGAAATGGACGGCTTTGAAAACAAAGACGGCGTGATTATTCTTGCTGCGACAAACCGTCCAGACGTGCTTGACCCTGCACTGCTGCGTCCGGGGCGCTTTGACCGGCAGGTTATGGTATCGCTTCCCGATATTAAAGAACGCGAGGCGATACTTTCGGTTCATGGCAAAAAAATACCGCTGGATCCTGAAGTGGATATGAAAAAGCTCGCGCGTGCAACGCCGGGCATGAGCGGCGCGGATCTTGCAAATATTGTGAATGAGGCGGCGCTGTTTGCCGCTGCGCGGAATCTGCGCAAAGTCGGCTGGCAGGAGTTTGAAGACGCCCGCGATAAAATCATTATGGGAGTTGCGCGCGAAACGATGGTGCTGCCTGAAAAAGAGCGGGTGATGACTGCTGTGCATGAGGCGGGGCACGCGCTGCCGTATTACTATCTGAAACACGCGTCTCCGCTGCATAAAGTTACTATTATACCGCGCGGCAGGGCGCTGGGGCTCACCGTTGGGCTGCCTGAACATGACTCGTATTCGCATACGCGCTCGTGGCTTGAAGACCAGCTGGTGATTCTCTACGGCGGCTACGCGGCTGAGATGGTCGTGTATGGAGAGACAACGACAGGAACGCAGAACGATATTCAGCGCGCAACGGAAATTGCGCACCGCATGGTATGCGAGTGGGGCATGGCTGAGGATACTGGCGCGGTGTGTTACGGACAGGAAGACGAACCCATTTTTATGGGGCGGGATATTGCGCGGAGAAAACTGTTCTCCGACGACACGGCGCGGCGCATTGATATGTCGGTGCGCAAGATTCTTACGCAGGCGGAACAGCGCGCGACGGCCATTCTGGCCGAGCACCGGCAGGAACTTGACGCGCTTGCGGCGGCTTTGGTAGAGCGGGAGACGATGGATGACGGTGAAATCCGCGCGCTGCTTAAACTGCCGCCGCTGCATACGCAAAAACAGGATACGATATGTCTTTCCGATGCGGAGCCGGAGCCCGAGCAGGCACGTACAGATTTTCCCAAAAAGGCCGATGTATAGATTAGAGTCATAGTATCTGGCGCAGATACTGGGAGTGGTGTATATGAAAAAACAGACTGGTATACTGGCAGCAATACTGTATGTGCTGTGCGGCTGTGTAACGGCGGCGGCCGCGCAGGAGCACGGCAGTCAATTACATAATGCACGGGATGCCGCGCTTGAACACCTGCGGCAAAGCGAAGCGGCGTATATCGGCAAAAACTGGACGCTGGCGCTGAATCTGGCGGACATAGGTATTGCGTATGATGCCGATATTGCCGACTTGTGGTATACAAAGGCGCTGTGCGCAAAGGAACTGCACGCACCGGTAAGCGAAATACTGCCGCTCATTTCCCGCGCGGTCGTTTCTGACGGCTGGGTTACTGATAAGAAAGCGCAGGCGCTGGTATTCTATGCGGATATGCTTTCAGATACAGGGAACAGCCGCCGTGCGCTTGAAGTATTGCAGCAGGCTTCCGGCATGATGTCTGCGGATATGCACTATGTGCGGCTGAAATCGCTGTACCGTCTGAATACGCCGGATTCAATCACTCTGGCGCGGCAAGAAGCATACGATGTATGCCGGCTGTTCCCTTCCGATGACCGGTTTGCGCGTTTTTTTTTCCAAATGGAACTGGATACGGTTGGCACGGATGAGTTTGACGCGATAGCGGAAACCGCGCAGATATTTGCCGGCAGGGTGGATATGAATGACGCCGGCACCGACGCGGAACTTGCTGTGTATGCGATGCTGTTTTCCCCGCCTGATGAACAAATGGTACAGATGCAGCAGTACAGCGCGCGCGGGTTCAGGCATTACCTGTATGCTCCGCTTGCGCTGCGCGCCGGTCTGCTGTCGGAAACACAAGCGCTTGATTACGTGATTGATTTTTTTGATCAGGCGCTTCCGTATGATTTCTTTGAGCGTTTTGCCCTGATGCTTGAAGACGATGAGGCTAAAGACAGGCTTTTGTCTGTGATGACCGCATTTTCAGGACAGCTGACAAAAGATACCGACGGCGATGGGCTTGCAAATCTGTATGTCAAATACGAACGGGGCCGTCCGGTGCAGATAACGTACGATGCAAATTGCGACGGGCTTGCAGAAATATCAGCTGACTGCGATTTCGGCGTGCCGATTGTGCTGACCGACAATACGGCGCAGGTCGTTGTGCGCTATCGGGAGTTCCCCGAGGCTGCGAGCGCGGAAGTGCTTAAATTACTGGAAGACACCTATCTGGTCTATACGTTTGACGGCGCTCCGTTTACGTGGAGTCCGTTTGGCATTGTCTCGTCTGAGCCAATCGCGGCTTCTTATGACGGCTTTCTATTTTATTTCCCTGAGCTGCACGAAACCGAATCTGAGGTGCTGACGGAATCGTATCTGCTTTCGCGTGCGACCGGCATTGATACGGCGGTGCAGGAACTGGGAAAAGATATACAGATTCATTTTGCCGTGCTTGACGGGCAATACGCATATGCAGAGTACACGGCTGATGCAGCGCCGTACGCGCGCGCGTATTTTTCAGACGGCGTGCTTGACCGGCGGCACGTGGATACTGACGGCGACGGTCATTTTGAGCGGCGCGAAGTATATCAGGCGTCATCGCGCGCCGCAGCTGAGGAGCCGTTTTTTCAAAATGTGTTCGGCAGCGCGCCGGTGCCGCAGGGCATGTATCTGGCACAGGTGCAGCTCGATATGAACCTCGATACTGTTCCCGATTATATTCAGTCGTTCGACGAAGACGGTACGGTTATGGCGTCGTGGGATACGGACTATGACGGAGCGTGGAATGTACGCCATGCGGCGTATGCCGGTTCCGATATTGAGGATATATTTTACTATCGTCCGCACGAACAGTCTGCGGTGCGTGTCCGTCTGCGCGGCGGCGTTCCTGAAAGCCTGCTTGACGGAACAGCTGAATATCCGGTTGTTAAAGACGCGCAGGCAGACGTATACTGGATAGGCAATACTCAGGCCGGCGAGTTTGCCGACGACGTGCTGAGCGCTTTGTCACGTATTGCGTCTGAAGGTGTTTGTACAATGGTACCGGCCGGCAATGACCGTATTCTTGCCGTGCGGGTGGGAGATTTCTGTTTTGGTGAATTTATTGAAGCCGCTGAGCAAACGGAATAGCATACTGCAAAAACTGCGCGGTATGAGCGTTATCGTACCGCTTTTCGTCTGTGCCGCGTGCAGCACGTTTGAACCCGACATCTATACGCCGCTTAATTACACGGAGCAGGATGCGCGGCGCATAGAAATGGAACGCATTGAGCAGCTGCGCGGGACATCGCCGGTTGAGGCGCTGTGGCGTTCATGGCTTTTGGTTACCTCTTTGCCTGATTCCCCGGCAGAACAGGAAAAACAGCAGTTTGATGTATGCGTGCAGACGGTGCAGGAGCTGTACCGCACAGCGGAAACCGACAGAGACTATTTGGCAATGAACCGGTATCTGCTGTCACTGCAGGCAGTGGATGCGGCTTCGGCAGCTGATTTTTCTGATTCGCTGTCTGCCGTTAAAGCGGAACTGCTGGCCGAGACTCCCGGTTTGACTGCTGCCGAAAACAGTGCTTCTGCCGCAGACAGTGTAGCTGACTTTATTAACGGAACGGTTACGATCTGGGTTGACCGCGGCATCAGGGTAGAACGCGGCATGGGATATGTCGACGTGGTTATCGGCTCCGGTTTTTTTATCAGCGAAGACGGCTACATTGTTACAAACTATCACGTTATCTCAAGCGAAGTAGATCCGGAATACGAAGGTTTTTCGCGGCTGTATATAAAGCTCGCGTCTGATTCCGACACGAGAATCCCTGCTAAAGTTGTGGGCTGGGATGCGGCGCTTGATCTGGCGCTGTTAAAAGCGGAAATTACTGCGCCATATGTGTTTGCGCTTGGTTCATCGGCGGGCTTAAACATTGGTGACCGTATATACGCAATCGGCTCTCCTGTCGGGCTTGAGCGGACGCTGACGTCAGGCATTGTGTCCGCGGCGGATCGCGAGTTGTTCGCGCTCGGCACGGTGATGCAGATAGACGCCGCCGTCAATTCCGGCAATTCAGGCGGGCCTCTTATTGATTTAGCCGGCAATGTGCAGGGAATTGTTTTTGCAAGCGCGGTACAGTACCAGGGGCTCAATTTCGCGATACCGGTAGAATACCTGAAGTGGGAGCTGCCCCTGCTGTACAGCGGCGGGGAACGCCTGCATCCGTGGACCGGCGCGTACGGACACACGCTGAAAGACCGTACCCGCCCGGATCTGGCAGGCGTTGCAGTAGACTATATTATGCCCGGCGGCGGCGCTGATTTGGGCGGCATTGCGGTAGGCGATATTATCACGCATGTAAACGGACAGCCGGTTTCGGGGATAGAGCAGCTGCACAACGTGTGCATGACGCTTGAGCCGGATACCATCATACAGGTAAGCGGTCTCCGCGAGGACGGAACGCTGTTTGATACCGCTGTCTACCTGCAGGAGCGGCCGAAATCTCCCGGATACGAAATATACCGCCATGATCTGATTGCCAAAGCGATGCTTCCGCTGTTCGGTATGTCGCTTACTTCCATTGGAAAGTCTGAATACGTAGTTTCTTCCGTGCTGAAAGGAAGCATCGCTGATGAATCGGGCTTTTCGGAAAACGACCCGATACGCATCCGCAATATAGAGTTCAGTCCTGAAAACGACGCAATGTTTGTGAGCGTGTATGCCAAAAAACGCAAAAACGGTTATCTCGATGTAAATCTTGGAATTGCGGCTCCGCTGGACAGTTCATCGTATTTTTAATAGAATACGGGCATGACTGATTTAGCCCGAAAACGGAATTTCTGCATCATTGCGCACATCGATCACGGCAAATCGACGCTTGCCGACAGACTGATTCAAAAAGCCCGCATCATTGACGACAGACAGTTTCAAAACCAGATTCTTGATACAATGGATATAGAGCGGGAGCGCGGCATTACGATAAAAAGCCAGGCAGTGACGATTCCGTATACGGCGGCGGACGGGAATGAATACGAATTAAACTTTGTCGACACGCCCGGGCATGTCGACTTTTCGTATGAAGTATCGCGCGCGATAGCCTCGTGCGAAGGCGCGCTGCTGCTTATAGACGCCTCGCAGGGCGTTGAGTCCCAGACGCTTTCCAATATGTATATGGCGCTTGAACATAATCTTGAAATAGTGCCGGTAATCAATAAAATAGACTTGCCTGCGGCAGACGTTGCCGGAGTAAAGCAGCAGATAGCACACGACCTTGGCCTTGACGGCGAAGACGCTGTGCTTGTTTCGGCAAAAACAGGGCAGGGAATCGACAGCCTGTTTGAGGCGATTGTGAAGCGCTTTCCGCCGCCCGCACACGACAGTTCAGGAAAGACGAAAGCGCTGATATTCGACTGTCACTACGATCCCTACCGCGGTGTTGTTGTGCATTTGCGGCTGTTTTCAGGTACGATACAAGCCGGTCAGACGATCAGGTTTATCAACAGTGGTTCTGAATATAAGGTGGAAAACGCCGGCATTTTCCGCATCAGGCTTGAAGATACCGGCATACTTACTGAAGGGGACGTCGGATACATTATCGCCGGCATCAAAACTGTTTCCGACGTGCAGGTGGGAGACACCGTTACGCTTGCAGATGATCCCGCGGAACAGGCGCTTCCGGGATTTAAAGAAGTGAAGCCGGTAGTATTTTCTTCTATTTATCCTATCGATTCCAATGATTATGAAGAACTGCGCGACAGCATGGAGAAACTCAAGCTGAACGACGCAAGCCTCGTGTACGAAAAAGACGCTTCGCTTGCGCTCGGGCACGGATTCCGCTGCGGCTTTCTGGGCCTGCTGCATCTGGAAGTGGTGCAGGAACGCCTTGAGCGCGACTTTGACCAGGCTGTCATCTTTACTGCTCCTTCTGTGCGTTACCGGCTCACGCTGACAAACGGAGAAGAAATCAGCATCGATAATCCCTCAGAGTACCCTGATCAGGGGCGCATCGCGCTTGCGCAGGAACCCTATATCCGCGCGGCGATTATCACGCCGTCTGCATATATCGGATCCATTATTTCACTGTGCACCGAAAAGCGCGGCGTGCAGACAAACATGCAGTATCTTGACGAAAAGCGTGTCGAACTAACATATGAAATGCCGCTTTCGGAAGTGCTGTTTGATTTCTACGATCGTCTTAAGAGTTACAGCCGCGGCTATGCCTCGTTTGACTATGACGTTATCGGCTACCGTGAAACGGAACTTGTGAAGATCGACATCCTGATAAACGGCAAAAGCGTCGACGCGCTTTCGCAGCTGGCGTATAAAGGAAACGCCTATGAACGCGCGCGCCACGTGTGCGAGATGCTTAAAGGCGAAATAGCGCGTCAGCAGTTTAAAATCGCGATTCAGGGAGCTATCGGCAGTCAGATTATCGCGCGTGAAACGGTAAATCCGGTGCGCAAGGACGTGCTTGCCAAGTGCTACGGCGGCGACATTACGCGGAAACGAAAGCTGCTTGAAAAGCAAAAAGAAGGCAAAAAGCGCATGAAAATGGTGGGCGACGTTGAACTGCCGCAATCTGCGTTTCTTGCGGTGCTGAAAACAAAAGAAGAATAGCGTGTTTGTATCTGTGCCTGTATAAAAACCGCTGCCGCGCGGTTTTTACACAGTGCGCTGCTCAAGATGCGCGAGCGCGGCAGTGCAGTCTTTTATAAAATAATCCAATTCTGCGCGTATGCGCTTAAGCAGTCCCGTATCAGATGCCATGCGCATCTGCGAAAGCGGTTCAAGGCAATCGGGAAAGTGCAGATACAGATATTCTCTGCCTGAGAAAAGCCCATGCAGTTCCTGCGGAGTTCCGCCGTGCATAAGCAGACCGCGTATGCGTTCAAGCGCGGCTTTTTCTGTTTTGTAAAACGCCGTAAGAGCCGCGCGCATCTGCGCTGCCTGCGGTTGTTTTCTGCGCGCCGGCTCATGCGATTGCGGTGCATAAGATGAACCGCATACGGTGCGCAGAAAATCATGTGGCGCACACTCCGAAAGCCCCAAATCGAGGCCGTCCGTGCACAGGCTGTACACGGACGGTTCATGGCTAAAATGACTGCGGAACACCTGCGCGTATCCTGAAAGCGCAGGCGTCGTGTACACGGTGCCCGAAGCGCCGTGCTCCGCATGAACCCCGTGCGCAAAACTCTGTGCCGCCGCCTGTTCAACCGGCTCAAGCCTGTACGCCGCTTCAAGGAGCGTGCTGTGCGTGTTGCCTGCGCGGCAGTGCGTGAGCGAAGGCCGGTAGGCAAAGTCGACGCCGCACACAAAAACCGGTATGTCCTGCTCCGCGCGCAAAAGGAGCGCGAGCTGCACCGCTGCCGAGCCTACGGAGCCGAGCGGCGGAATGACAGGCGCGTATTCATGCACAAGCTGCTGCACGCGGTTAAAAAACGGCGCCTGACAGTAGTGCGAAAGAAAAAACGACGCGCCGCCGCCTGGTATGCGGAGTACCGCAGGGCGCGACAGCAGATCCGCAAACAGGGGAATCCCGCTTTGCGCAAGGCCGCGGTATGCGCCGGTAACGGCGAACTGGCTTTCTACCGCGGCAATCGCATCGGGGCGAAGCCCTCTTTGCACAAGCGGGAGTGCCGCCGCATCGGCCGCAAGCAGATAAAACGCTGAGCGTTTGCATAATAAAAGCACATTGATTGCCGCGTCAAGTGAAGGCCCTGCCCCCGCTGTGACGATTGGTTTTGCAATGCTCTGCGCGGGAAACGGCTGTGCATCCGCGATCAGACAGATATTCTTGAACAGATTGCGCGCGAAAAGCCTGCCCAGCTGTATGAGCGTTATGCGGTTTTTCCAGTATTGCGCAATGAGCGTTGCCGCCTGGTCTGCGCAGCCGCGGTATAAGTTGTTGCTGAACTGAGCTCCGGCAGAAAGCTCAACGCAGACGGTTCTCCTGAAAAACGAGAGCGGTGCAAAACGCTTTCCGTCGCTGTCAGGCGCCGCTCCCTGTATAAACGCACCGAACTCCCGCATGCGGCCGGGCGCGAGCGTAAAGAGCATGTCCGCGTGCGGAAACGCCGTCTGTTCTGCCGTTTGCCGGAACACGGCGTACAGCGCCTCATCGTATTCAATGCAGACGACGGCGCATCGTTCCGGGAGCTTTGCAAGCAAATCCGCGAGGCCATAGCAGAGCAGCGGAGAAAAGCAGAGCACGAGCGTGCCCGCTTCGATATGCAGCGCCGCAATCGTTTTTTGTGCCGCCGCGGACGGATTATACCGCGAATACAGATAGCGGCCTTTGTATAAAACAGAAAAACCCTGACCGGTGGGAACCAGACAGGGTTTTTTGTCAGCGCTGTCAGTCAAGACGGCAGCTCCTTAATTTGTTCCGGTAAAATACTCAAAGTACACAGTAAAGAAATCGTTCTGGAAGCGCGGATCCTGCATGACCGCGTTCTGCAGAGACTGATAATCAAACTGCTCCACATTTGTGGCGTAGTTGCCGTCGATGAGATTGAGATCTGTCTCATCTGCTTCCTCTGCTGCGGCAAGCTGGAGCACAACGATGTTTTCTCCGAGTACAAGCGGCTGCGACAGTTCCTGTCCGGAAAGGCTGAACGCGGTTTCAAGGAATTCAGCGTTTGTCTGAGCGCCGCTCAGTTCCGGCACCGCCGCCGACGGTATCGTTGCAAAAAGCGCGTTGTCCGCATAGTTAAGCGGGAACGCAGGAATATCGACCGTGCGCACCGAAAGCGCGGCGCTCGCCTGATCAAACCCATCAACAGCGGCGCGGGCAGCGAAATCAGTCGCCTGTGCGGTAAAATAATCTTCTATAATACCGGTCTCGTATATGCGCATATAGGCAAGCACATCGGCAAGCAGCGCTTCATCAGAGAAGTCAGGCTGAACGGCGGGGCCGTCCGCGCGGAACACGGCGTAGCTTGCGCCCGCCTGCACAACACCGCTCAGCGCACCGGCGGCAAGTCCCGTAACGGCTGCAAGATCGGCTTCGTTTGAAAGCATGTTCTGCAGCTGGTAGCGGTAGTTTTCCGTGAGCTTGCCGTCGTCTCCGCTGTAATTCTTGAGCGAGAGGGACGCAGCCGCATCTTCAAATACAATCTCGTTTGCCGCAAGCTGGCGGTGAATTGATTCTGCTTCCTGCTGCGTCGCCGCCGTGATGACGGACAGATCGTAGCGGGTGAATAAATCAGCGTGCGCTTGTCCAAAAGCAGCGGCTTCTGACTGCGGATAGTCGGCGGTATTAAAAATCGCCATCCTGAACGAGCGTTCCTGCAACGCCGCCTGCCTGATAAACGGTATTTCCTTTGACGATATTTTTGCGCCGTAGACCGGTTCCGCTCCGGCAGCCGCGGCACCGGTGAGATCGTCGATATAGCGCTGGTGCAAAAGCTGGTTTTCAGCCTGATCCCGCACGCGGATGCGTTCAGCCTGCGGTGTGTCGTTAAACTTTTTAGGCGAGTAATTGCCGTTTATGTCGGCGTAGTAAGGCATCATCGCCTCGTTTATTTGGCTTGCCGGCACGATATAACCTGCTTTCTGCACTTCGTGCGTAAAAGCCGTGTTGAGAACGGCGGCGTTGAACGCGGAATTGAATATGGTGAACATGCTTTGTTCCACCGGATAGCCCTGCAGCTGCATGAGCTGGCTGTAATTCTGCACCGCCTGCGCGAAATAGGATCCGTTTTCGTATTTAATGGGAACGCCATCGAAATAGCCGAATGCCGGAAGCTCGCCGCCCATGCTCTGCACCATAGCCGGCAGGAAAATAAACGAAACTGCCGCCAGCACGAGAATAATGACTGACCCCACGCTGATAAGGATTTTTTTTACCGGTTTATGACCGCTGTTCGCGTGAATAGCGCCCGCGATATGCTCATCGTGTGTATGCTGTTTCATAGAAAAATATCCTTACATATTATACTGCTGTGATATACAGCAAAAGATTTTATCATGTTGCGGGTGCTCTGTCAATGTGAGTGTTTGACACTGTACAGCGTTCCGATTGACAGATATATAGCCGCTTGAGTATGCTGTAGCTGCAGCGTCTCATTAAGGCTCCAATCGGCGGTGTTGTGCAGACGCCCTCATTGATTTTCAGGATAGTTTTTATGAATTTATCGCTTCTTAAGCCGGGAAAAACCGGCATTATTACGAAAGTCGGCGGAGAAGGCGCGCTCCGCCGACACCTGCTCGATATGGGGTTGACGCCCAAAACGGCCGTTATGGTTCGCAAGACCGCGCCGCTTGGCGACCCGATAGAGCTTTCGCTTCGCGGATACGAGCTGACAATCCGACGCTCCGATGCAGAACAAATTGAAATAGAAGAATGCAGTCCTGCCGCCAGTATCTGCAGCGGTGCGCGCTGTTCATGTACCGGCTGTGCCGGCCGCAGCGCGTGTAATGGGACATAATTATGGAGGAAAACAGGTGAATATCCGCATAGGCCTTATCGGCAATCAAAACTGCGGCAAAACGACGCTGTTTAATCAGCTGACTGGCAGCAATCAGCATGTAGGTAACTTTCCCGGTGTTACCGTTGAAGGCAAAACCGGTATAATAAAACCGTCGTTTTTCAAAGGAGAAGAATTCAGCGGGCAAACGATAACTGCAGAACTTGTAGACCTGCCCGGTATTTACTCGCTTTCTCCGTATACGTCGGAAGAGATTGTTACGCGAGACTTTTTGACATCTGGACATCCCGATGCGCTTATCAATATCCTTGATGCAACGAATATTGAGCGGAACTTATACCTGACGCTGCAGCTTATGGAAATGCAGATACCGATGGTCGTTGCACTGAACATGATGGATGAGGTTCGCAGCGCCGGCAATGCCATCGACGTTGCCGCGCTTGAACAGGAACTCAAGATAGATATCATTCCGATTGCGGCGAACAAGGGCGAAGGCGTGCTGGAACTTGCGCAGCGTGCTGCCGCTGCGGCGATACGCAAAAAAACGCCTGAAAAACTCGACTTTTGCGATGGGCCGGTACATCAGGCGATACATTCCATAGCCCACTTAATCGACGACCACGCCGCCGCCGCGCATCTGCCGCTGCGGTTTGCCGCGACAAAACTGGTTGAAGGAGACGAGCCGATTCTCAAGGCGCTGCAGCTGAACGCAAACGAGCAGGATATTCTTGGGCACATCGTTGCGGAAATGGAAACGGCGCTTGGAACGGACCGCGAGGCGGCGCTTGCCGACATGCGCTATGCCTATATCGCGCGCATCACGCGGGACACGGTGCACCGTCACGGCGAAACAAAAGAACAGCTGCGTTCAATCAAAATCGACAGCATTCTGACGCACCGTATTCTGGCAATTCCCATTTTTTTAGCCATTATGGCGCTTATTTTCTATTTAACATTCGGCCTGATCGGAGCCGCGCTCAGCGATTGGCTTTCTGCCGGTATTGAATTTGTGTCCGCAGCTGCTGATTCGGCACTGAGCGCGTACGGGCTTAATCCGCTTGTGCAGTCGCTGATTATAGACGGCGTGTTCGCCGGCGTAGGCAGCGTGCTTTCATTTATGCCGACGATACTGGTGCTGTTCTTTTTTCTCGCGCTGCTTGAAGATTCAGGCTATATGGCGCGCGTCGCGTTCGTAATGGATACGGTGCTGCGCAAGATAGGGCTTTCGGGCAAGTCGTTTGTGCCCATGCTTATTGGCTTTGGCTGCTCGGTTCCCGCCATTATGGCAGCGCGCACGCTGTCGAGCCGCCGCGACAAGAAACTGACGATTTTTATTCTGCCGTTTATGTCGTGCAGCGCAAAACTGCCGGTATACGCGCTGTTTACCGCGGCGTTTTTTCCGGACCGCGCGCCGCTTGTGATGATCGGGTTGTATATCGGCGGCATGATTGTCGCCGTGCTGGGAGCGCTGCTTTTGCGCAATACGATATTCCGCGGAAACCCCGTTCCGTTTGTGCTTGAGCTTCCGGCATACCGCCTGCCGTCGCTGCACAGCATGGTGCTGAATATCGGGGAAAAGGCGAAAGACTTTTTGTACCGCGCGTTTACGATTATCTGCGCGGCTTCTGTCGCCGTGTGGTTCCTTACAACGTTTGACGTAAAGCTGAATGTTGCGGCAGACCCCGAACACAGCATACTCGCGATACTTGGTTCTTGTATTGCGCCGGTGTTCCGGCCGCTCGGTTTTGGCGGCTGGCAGCTTTCTACCGCGCTTGTTACCGGCCTTACTGCGAAAGAGACAGTAGTAAGCACTTTGGCTGTTCTTCTGGGAACCGGCGCCGGAACAGGCCTGCAGGCGGCGCTCGCGCAGTTTATGAGCCCCGCCGCGGCGCTCGCGTTTTTGACATTCGTGCTGCTGTACATGCCGTGCGTAGCGTCTCTTGCCGTTACGCGGCGCGAAATAGGACGCAGAAACGCCCTCGCGGCTATGGTGTTCCAGACGGGAACGGCGTGGATTATGGCGTGGATTGTGTACCATGCCGCGCTGCTGTTCGGCTTATAGCGCAGCTGTATCTCCGCCTTTATGAGGAAACCAGCTGCTTGCAAACCCTGCCGCATCTGCTCCAGGGCGCAGCCCTAAACTGGGCAGCGAGCCCCGCAGCGGCCCGCTGCAAAAAGAAAACCGCCTGCATCAGTGTTCAAGCTGCCGCATGGCCTTGAACCGGGAAAACGCCGTACAGACAAGCACGCCCAGCACGCCGATTACGGCAAAAAGAAATGCGGCGCCGGAACCTTTGCCGGTTCCGAAAAGGCGATTGAAGACCGTACAGCTTCGGTCAGCCATAAACGGCTCGAATACACGGTCAATAAGAATGCCTCCGGCAAGATAGCCGAGCGGTATCGTAAAAAACTGAAGCATGTTCCGTGCGGAATACAGCCTTCCCTGCATATCCGAAGGAATCCGGCTTCTCAGCAGTGCATCAAGGTTCGTGTTCATTACCGGTATGCACAGCCAGCCAATAAACGCTCCGGCGCACCAGACAGCAGGGCTTCTGAAAAAGGCAAGCATAAAGTTCTCCGTGCTCATTGCAATGAACAGCGATGCAATAATTACTTTTACTCTGCTGTGAGGCGCCGCAAGCAGTGCCGCAGCCGCGCTGCCGGCAATCATCGCTATGCCGGCAGCGGACTGGACTGCGGCAAGCACGGTTTCATCCGCAACGCTGAGAATCATTGCAGGAAGCGCCGCGTTATAGATAGAGGCTATAAAATTGATTGCTGCAAGAAAAAGTAGTACCTGAAGTATTCCGACATTCTTTGCAAGAAAAATACCGGCTTCTTGCAGGTCTGTCATGATGCGGCGCTCTGCGTGTTTTGCATTTTTTATCTCCGGAATCCTGACAAAGCAGAGCAGGCAAAAGAACGCGGCTGTGAATGATGCCAGATCGGCAATGATTACAGCGGGCAAACCTCCTGCGGCGTACAATACCGCAGCCGTAAAAGGGGCAGCCATGTTAATCACGCTGTATGCCAGCGCGTTAAGGCTGCCTGCTTTTTGGTATTTGTCCGCAGGCGTAACAAGCGTAGCGGCTGCTTCGCTTGCCGGCTGCTGGAATGACTGCGCTGTTCCTGTTATGCAGTTTACAATATAGATATGCCAGAGCTGCAGGTTTCCCGACAGCCACATAAGAAGTATCGTGAGGGTGCATACTGCCGCGGCGGTATCGGCCGCGAGCATCAGGTGTTTTTTGTGCATCCTGTCTGTGAGTATCCCGGCAGGAAGCGACAAAAGAATATACGGCACATACGAAGACACCGTCAAAAGCGCGGTACTGAATGCGGAACCGGTTTTGCCATACGCCCACAAGATAAGCGCGAACGGTGTAAGTGAAGACCCAAAACGCGAAAGCGTCTGAGTTGCCCATAATATGATAAAATTGCTGAATTTTTGTTTGTCTTTCATTGCTTTGCTCCTTGTGATAGTTTGTGAGCAAAGCCTGGCGGACTTTATATATATGTATGCTCCATGCGGCCGTCCGCTTCAGGCTTCGCAGGGAGCTGCTGCAATGCAGAGCACAGGTGTGTAGCCTCCTTACTGTTGATGCAGAGAGCATAGATAAAAATGGCTGTTTTGTCTATCACTGGCCAGGGCACGGCATTTGCTTTGTGTGCTGCACATGCAGCGGCAGATTGCAGTTTTTTGCGCCGGACTGCCGCAGCGCCGTCAAAATCAGTATAATACGGCATGGCTTTTGACTGGTTAAAAAACACTTGCGCATACCGGCTTACGGCAGGTATGGAATCGCTGTATCGCGAAATAGACGAACTGCAGGCGGCGTGGAAAGCGCGCGGGCCGTTCAGCTGCCCGCACGGCTGCGGCAGCTGCTGCGAGCGCTTTGAGCCGGATATGCTCTATGCAGAAGCGCTGTATCTTGCCTGTTGGCTGCTTGACCGCAGACCGGATACGGCGCAGGCACTGCTTGACGGAACATATGCGGCGCCTGCGGGGCGTTCGGCAGAAGACTGCATGTTTTATGATCCCGCCTCAGCTTATCACTGCACTATATACGGCGCGCGCGGTGTCATCTGCCGCATGTTCGGCTTTTCAGGAGACCGCGGAAAAGACGGGCTTGTACGCTGGCGTCCCTGCCGCTTTTACCCGCAGCAGGAAAACGGCAGTCTTGGGCAGGCATCGCAGGACGAACTGTATCTGCGTTTTGGAGCCGCTCCTCCGGTGATGGATGCAGTGATGCGGCAAGTTCTGGCGCTTGATCCCGAAAACACGCAGACGGTACCGCTGCGGAACGCCGTTGTGCAGGCGCTGGGCGCTGCGGCGCTTTTACGGGAACTTTCGGCGCACAGCGGAGATACGCACGTTCCGCCGCAGGGCGCGGCATAAGGCGGCGGCATTTTTCACGTTGTGCGCCGTGCACATGGCACTGTATGAGCGTATCGGCTGAGCAGCAGGCTGACAGTTTTCCCGATGACAAAATTTAAATTTGGCGATTGCAAATAAAAAATTTGCTGATGGCTAAATTTTATTTTGCCGTTTATCCGGTAAGAAATTTGCCGTCGGCCAGCGAGACACTTGCCATCGGCAAACTTTTACTT
>DXHG01000138.1 GCA_019113455.1 Candidatus Treponema faecavium
TTTTGTTTCTTCTATATTGTGTCTGAGGTTATCCAGATGAATGTAGGCATTTGTTGCTCTCATGCACTATATAATAGAACAAAGCGCGTTTGCGCCGCAATAGCCCGTGGATCTCGGGGATACGGCGAAATGTCTGTTTTTGAGAGAATTATGCTTGCCTGCTCTATTTTTGCTGTATTTTTACCGAAAAATAAAAAAAATGCGGAGGAATATCGAACTATGAAGCATTGTATATTGCGCTGTGTATGTATTTTCGGCTGCTGTGTGTTTCTGTCCTGTATGTCGGCGTATCCGCATAGTTTTGCAGTATCGGCGGCGGCTGATACTGCGGACATCTCCGCGGCATACCGTACCGCGTCCGCATCTGACTCAGCTGCACCTGCGCCCTCCGTGCAGCCGCGTGCTTCTTTGACGCTTGAAGTACGCGGGGCGCCGGCCGAAACACAAAAAAACAGCGCGTTTGACACTCCCTGGATTGTGTATGCGTTCTCTGCTGACGGCACGCCCGCAGCAGACGTCACAATAACGGCGTCATACCCGAGCGCAAAAGACCCGCTGACGGCGGAGCTCTCATATACCGAATTATCCGCTCAAACCGATGAAAACGGCGCAGCTCGGTTTACACTTGCGGCACCGGCAATAGCCTGCAAAGCCGAAATTGTGTTTTCATGCGGCGATATTTCTGTGAGCGCGCCGTATCTCGTGCATACTGACGTGCGGCGCGGCGGTACTATCGCGCTGGTTGATTTTAACGAGGACGGTTCTCAGGCTTCATACGCAATGGCCTCTTCTTCTGCACTGTTGACGTCGCTCATGCTCAAAGGCTTTTCAGGTGTAGGCAATGCTGATTTCAGCGGCGCCGTTCTTTCTGGCGATACGAACCGCATGTACGCCGAGGCAAAAGCGCTTTTGGGCAGTCAGTCGGCGTTTGCCGTGTTCGGCACCGTGCGCTATGAACGCTCAAGGCAAGACGCGGGCACGCATACCGCAGTGCTTGTCTGCGATTTCTGCTGCATAGACATGCGCACCGGCGATGTCGCCGTACGCGCTCACGTAACCGGCACCGGCTCAGGCGCGTCTCAGGCCGCCGCAGTGCAGGACGCGCGCAGAAACGCAATAGCGCCCGCCGTAGCGGAGCTCATTTATTACAGCTTATAAACGGCTTACAGCACAGCTATAAAACCGAAAAAAAAACGCTTTGACAAGCCGCCGTTCATCCGCTATCATTATTGCGTGTGCATGGAGGTCTTATGGCAGTATACATAGTTGGCGCCGCCGGGGGGGGGTGTTTCAGCATTTGGGCTGTAAGCACCGGCGGGCTGTCTCACGCACAGCCCGCCGCCTGAGCCGGACTCATCGGCGCAGACATATTCCGCATAGATTCTTTTCTTTCTTTAACCGCACAGCATATTGTTTACACTGCATACTGCGCGCCGCGCCTGCGTGCAGCAGTATGCCGCTCACACGTATATATAACCGCACAGGAGAAAAATCGTATGGACTTACTGGAACAGTGCCAGCAGTGGCACGAGGCTGACGAACATCAGAAAATCATCGACGCGATACAGGCTGTTCCCGAACAGGAACGAACTGCCGCGATGGATCTTGAGCTTGCCCGTGCCTACAACAATATTGCCGATCCGGCCGCCGATGAAGGAAAGCGCCTGCTTAAAAAAGCCATTGCGCTTATGCAGCCGCACAAGGCGGAACTCAGCGAGGATTATTCCTGGAATTTCCGCATGGCCTATGCGTATTACTATCTGGATCAGGAAGGACGGGCGCTCCAATATTTTGAAAAAGCGCTTGAAAAGCACCCGGGCGATGATCCCGCGTTCAACACGAGAGCCGATATTGAATACTTTATTGGAGAGTGCAAAGAGCGGCTTGCCCTGCCCGCTTTTGAAGAAACGTTCAGGGAGCGCACGCTAAAAGCGTGGAACGCTTTTGTCAAAGGCGAGGCTGAACTGCGCCGCCTTATGGACGAGGATACGGAACACGAACGCGGCGATGAACTTATCGCCATGTGCAGCCAAATACTGGAACAGGCATTCGCAGATGTGTCGTTTGAGCTTGGATTTAACGGAGAGAAATACGAGCTGATTCTCACGCCGGAAGGAGACCGCGTAAAGCTCTTTGAGCTTGTGTATTTTTGCCGCCATGCGCCTGCGGCAGTATACGAAAACTGGAATATTCTTGTGGGGAGACAGCGCCATGAAGACGGCAGCATCGGCATCCGTACCGGCGAATGGGACGTTTGCGCAGATGATGTGGACGTCTGGATTGAGCGCGCCGAGGGTACAGACACGGTAAAGCTTGCCATGTACAGCGGAGTGCTTTCTGAGCTGTGCGGCGAAAACAAAAATCAGGCGCTTTTTATCCTGTACAATCTCACCGATCAGGTGCTCGGCGAGATTGCCCACATGCGCTATGTGGACGGCCTTGATATGCTTGACGAACCGAAAGAAACGGAACCGGTGCCGCTGTGCGAGCTGGCGCGCACGTTTGAAGACATGGGGTTTGACCTGTCAAACGATGCGGAGGCGCTTTTGAACGTGTATAACTGCTACACGTTTAAACCAGACGAGAACCCTGACGCGCCGTGGCGGTTTGACATTATGAGCGGCTCTACTAACTGCGCCGCATTTATCAACGAATATTATCGCGGCGAAAGCGATGATATGGACAGACTGCACGCAGACGGCGCGGCGGCGGGCTTTTTCTGCTATCCGCTTGACGGCTTTACCGGCGAGGACAGGAACGAGCAGATTTTTGATTTCAGAGATAAACTTGAAGAAACGCTTTCTGCCGCGTTCGGGCCCGACATACTCACACTTACCGGCGGCGCCACGGGGCTTTACTGCGGCTATGTGGACTTTATCGCCTGGGATCTGGACCCCGCGCTCAGGATGGCAAAAGAATTCTTTGCCGCAAGCGGGCTCGCGTGGGCGTCTTTTCACGTGTTCAGACACAATGTGCAGACGGTGAGCCTCTTTGACAAAGAAGACGCGGAAGCCGCCGGCGAAACCGATACCGGCAGCGGCACTGCACAAGACATTCCGGTGTACACGCCGCAGAACGCCGACGCATTTTATGCCCAAATTGAACAGTTGAACGACACAGACCAGTATTCCCGCTGCATCAGAGCGCTTGACGCAGTGCTCATGGAGCACTGGAATTACCGCAGCGCGTATGCGCTTGCCCGCGCGCTTGAAAACTGTGCCATTATCGGCGACAGCGAACAAGGCTGCCCTCCCAAAAAAGCGGCGCGTCTGCTCTGCCGCGCGATAGACGTGCTTGAAGACGTGCGCGCTGACGGCGAGAATAAGCCCGAATGGAACATGCGCATGGCGTACGCGTACCAGTATCTGGAACAGGAAGCGCTTGCGCTCAAATATGCCCGCCGGTGGGCAGCGCTTGATCCGGAAGACGCAGACGCACAGGCTGTTATAGAAGAATGTGAGCGGAAACTTGCAGAAAAGAACGCTGCAGCAAGCGCGCCGCCTGTCGATGCCGAAACAGGATCGCTTTTAAGCCGCAAGGATATAGAAGCGCTGCAGGCGTTCGACGACGGCTGCTCCGGCTGGTTTGGCAAAATGATTGGGTATCTGGTAACGTTTATCAAGGCAGGCGTCAGCGCGGGGCGTTTTACTGAAGAACAGGCGCGCGCCGATGTGCAGACAGCGCTGTGGTTTTCTTTTGCACGCAACAATATGGGAGGTTACATGCAGTATTACCGCTCGGCGAGCTGGATGCGCTCTTCCGAGTGCAATGCGGCAGGCTGCGGAACGTGGTACTACCGCTATTCGGTCGCGCTCACCTATTGCGGAAAACTTGCGGCGGCGCGCGCATATGCCGAAGAAGGCGTTGCCGAAGACCCGGGCTATGTCTGGGGGTGGCTGCACGCGGCAAAGCTCCGCGCGCATTTTGGCGATACGGAAGGCGCGCTCAAAGCCGTTGCCCGCGGGCTTGAGCTTGAGCCGGGCGACTATGAGTTTACAACGCTCAAGGCGGAAATCGAACAGGGCGCATCGCTTGAGCAGATGCTCTACCACGTGATAAGCCCGAGCGCCGATACGGAGCTGCAAAGCGGAAATGCAGACTCTGAGATAGACGAACAGGAGATACGAGCCAAACAGCAGGAGCTGTTGTATGTTGCTGCAGACGAGCGGCAGCTCGTGCGTTTTTTTGCGCTCTTCCATCCAACGTTCGGCGCATTTGAGAACAGCAATCCGTACTGCAGCTTTCCGTATGACGTTCAGGGACATTCCGTGCAGCTTGTCTTTTTAATGAACGCGGCGGCGCTTTCCAAACTGAAATATGACTGGCTTGTGTCGCTCAAAAATACGCTTGACGAGGGCGGCTGGCTTATGCGCCTGAATGAAAACGGGATTTGCGGCACGCTTGACACGGTAACGGTTACTGCGGAATATCAGGTGTCGCGCCGCTACCAGGCGGTTGACAGGAGCTTCTTTTATCTCGATATGGACGACGCTCCGGCAGAACCATCCGCTGAAAACGACGGCGCTGACGAACTTGACACCGAACCGGAGACGGAACAGAACGAAGCGGCCGATAAGCGCGGCATGTTCTCAGGCTTTGTGCTGCTTTCCGAGGCAGGCTGGGACAAGGCGGCGCTCATACGCGACCTTAAAGACCACTGGGATATTGATGCCAGTGAAGACGGCAGCGATGCGAGAGACGATGCGCTGATATTTGAAACAGGCGATATGATAGGCATAGTCAGCGTGTTTAATTTTCCGGTGCCGTACGGCGAGGCAGAACTCAATGCGGAAAACAATTATATGTGGCCGCAGGCGGTGCAGACGGCAAAGGCGCATAAAGCGCATATCATGGTTGCCGCGGCAGGCAAAGAAGAAGACCCGATTGAGCGCGGCAAACTGTTTGTAAAACTGGTGTCGTCCTGCCTGCACCAGCAAAACGCAGCCGGCGTGTATACAAGCGGCGTCGTGTTTGAGCCGCGTTTTTACGAGCGTTTTGCCGAAATGCTTAAAGACAATGAACTGCCTATCTTTAACTGGATATGGTTCGGCCTCTACCGCAGCGAGCACGGCATGAGCGGCTACACGTACGGCATGGACATGTTCGGCAAAGACGAGATGGAAGTGCTTGACGCAGACGCGGAGCCGGCCGATGTGCATGATTTTCTTGCAAGCTTGGTGTCCTATGTGCTTGAAAACGATGCAACGCTGCACGACGGTGAGACTATCGGTTTTTCTGCGGACGACAAGCACCGCATTACCCGCAGCGCGGGCGTCTCCCTGCCAGACACACAACTGACGCTTAAAATCAGCTACGCGCCTGAACCGCCGGATGCAGCGCATACGCAGGAACCTGCGCAGTAAGCTCTGAGCGTTTTTGTTCAGCGCTTCAAAACGCGCGGCAGCTTGAGACTGAAAGACCCTGCCCGCTCAAAAGCGTCAAGCCCCTGTGCCGACGGGCTTGAGCGGCAGGCTGTCAAGTTTAAGGCTGCCGCCTCAAACACGACAGCACGAGACTGAGCAGTGTGCTCTGTCATGAAAAAACGACTCTATTTGCCGATGGCAAAATTTATATTTGCCGTTTATCAGACATGAATTTTGCCGATGGCCAGCGGCGCACTTGCCGATTGCAAATTTTTTGTTTGCCGTCGGCAAAGTAAAAGTTTGCCGATTGCAAATGCCTCGCTGGCCGACGGCAAAATTCTTACCGGATAAACGGCAAATTTTTAGTTTGCCATCGCCAAATAATTATTTTTTAAACGGCAAATCCAGTGCCGCACGTACAGCGGCAAAACCGTGGTTGACATTTTTTTTATTTTTGTTTACTATCAATTCATCTGACAAAAAGAACATATTTTGTCAATATATAATGGGAGGCATCTATGGAATACAATCTGCAAAAACAGCATGATAAAGGCAAACTGCACGCGATTGAGCGCATACACATGCTTGTCGATCCGGGTTCTTTTATGGAAATCTATTCCGGCGTAAAACATAACTGCACCAGTTTCGGCATGGATAAAAAAGAAATTCCGTACGACGGCGTCATTACCGGATTTGCCGCAATCAACGGCAGAAAAGTTGCCATCTATTCACAGGATTTTACCGTTCAGGGCGGCTCATTGGGAAAAATGCACGGCGATAAGATTGCCGAGCTTATCTCTAAAGCAATCGACGCGCGCTGCCCCGTTATCGGCATCAACGACTCAGGCGGAGCGCGTATTCAGGAAGGCGTTAACGCGCTTGCTGGATACGGCAACCTGTTTTATCAGAATGTGCGCGCATCTGGCTTTATTCCCCAGATTTCCATTATCGCAGGCCCCTGCGCAGGCGGCGCAGTCTATTCCCCGGGAATCACTGATTTTATTTTCACGATTGACAAGATCAGCTACATGTTTATCACGGGCCCGAAAGTAGTCAAGAGCGTCATGTTCATGGACATCACGGAAGAAGAACTCGGCGGCGGCGCGGTGCACGCGCAGAAAAGCGGCGTTACGCATTTCCGCTGTGCAGACGAGCACGACTGTTATGAGCGCGTAAAGCGCCTGCTTGACTACATTCCGCACTACTATGGCGACACGCGCGAACCGGTTTCGTTCAGCTATGAGTCAGAAGGAAAGGCAAACGCAATCACGCGGCTGCTTCCTGAACGCAGCAATCAGGGATATGACATGAAAAAGATCATCGAGTGTCTTGTGGATGACGAATCGTTCTTTGAAATCGCGGCGGAGTTTGCAGTCAACGTGATTATCGGTTTTGCCCGCATTGAAGGCAGAACAGTCGGCATCATCGCGAACAATCCGTCAGGACTCGGCGGCATTATGGATTGCGACGCAAGCGACAAGGCGGCGCGCTTTGTGCGTTACTGCGATGCGTACAATATTCCCCTGCTCACGCTTGTCGATATTCCCGGTTTTATCCCCGGCCCGCAGGAAGAACAGAAAGGCATTATCCGCCACGGCGCCAAACTGATTTACGCGTATTCGGAGGCGACCGTGCCGAAAGTAACGGTTATCACGCGCAAAGCCTACGGCGGCGCGTATATCGCGATGTGCTCAAAGCACTTGGGCGCGGATTTTGTCTACGCGTGGCCCAAAGCAGAAATTGCCGTTATGGGTGCAGAAGGCGCAATTCAGATTCTCTACGCAAAACAGCTTAAAGATCCCTCGCAGGCGGCGCTCGTTGACGAAAAGCTGCAGGAATACCGCGACACGATTATGAATCCCCAAACGGCGGCGGAATGCGGCTATATCTCCGAAGTTATCGAGCCGATAAAAACGCGCGAGCGTATTGTGCAGAGCTTTAAGTTCCTGGACAACAAGCGCGCAACCGACAGCATACCGAAGAAGCACGGAAATATCCCGCTGTAATGTGCAGTCAGCAGTACTAATAAAAAAAACCGCGCAAACGCTTGCGCGGTTTTTTTTATGTGCAAAGAGCCTGCTGCGGCAGACAGAAAACAGTGCTACTGCGCGCGGATCTTGCCCACGAGCTTTACTATGTGTTCAGGCTTGTCCTGCATCACAGCTACCATATGCGCATCTTCGGGCGGACAGTACATGAACTCTCCCGGCTTAAGGTAATAGAACTGTGATACCGGCCCCGTATAAAAGCCAATATCTTTCTGCGCGTCATACGGCGTGTGTTCGGTAAGCGCCGCTGTTCCTGACACCGCAATGCCTTCTGTTCCTGAAATAATGCAGTGCACGTCGCAGTAGTTTTTGTGCGCTTCGTATACGCACTGCTCCTGCGGTTTTGTTTCAAGCGTTACCGGGTTCACAAACACGTCGCTTCCGTGCAGTTCCGTCCGCGATTCAGGAACGCTGCCGCTGTGCAGTACAGACGCGAAGTATTCCAGAACAGCGAACAAGTCGGCATTGTCTTTATACTTCATTCTGTTCTCTACTGAATCATAAATCATACAGATACACCTCCTTAGTCAGTATAGTATATGTATACTGATTTGTACAGTAATTATACATCCGCGGCTTTTTCCGCTACAAAGAGCAGACAAAATGCCGCGCGCCGGTTTCAGTATACACGGTCTCTATATCTATGGCAAATACGGTTTGTATCATGCGGTTTTTAAGAAGCTCCTCCGGCGTGCCGCAGGCTGCGGTTCTGCCGTCTTTTAAAAGGAGCATATCATCCGCAAGCGAAAGCGCCGTGTCTATATCGTGAAATACAGCGATAATTGTTTTTCCGGCATTTTTTAATTCGCGCAGCCGCTGCTCTGTTTCAAGTTTATTGCGGATATCAAGAAACGTCGTCGGTTCGTCAAACAGTATCACCGGCGTCTGCTGCACGAGCGCCATTGCAAGATACGCCTGCTGCTTTTGACCGCCTGAAAGCGTATTGACAGGCATATCGGCGGCTTGAGCCAGCCCTGTCTGCTCAAGTATTTGGCGTACAATGCGCCGGTCGTGTTCGCTGTATGCCCGCGGGTATCCCGCATACGGGAATCTGCCGTGCAGCAGCAGGCGGTACACGCTTAAACGCGGCGTCGCGCGCGACTGCGGAACATACGCGATGCGTTTGGCTCGTTCCCGCAGCGTGTACGAGCCAAGCGGCACACCGCCGATGCGTATATCGCCGCCCATCACGGGAATGATGCCGCAGATAGTTTTTAAAAGCGTCGTTTTGCCGCTTCCGTTCGGCCCCATTACCGCAGTTATATGCTGTTCTTTAAACACGCAGGAAATATCATGCAGTATCCGGTGATTCCGGTAGCCGCTTGATACTGTCTCAAGTTCAATCATGCGGCGCGTGTCCCCTGCGCTTAAAAAGCAGATAGATAAAAAACGGCCCGCCGGTAAACGCAAGGATAATGCCGACCGGTATTTCATGCGGCGCAAACAATGTGCGCGCCGCCGTATCGCATATCGCAACAAACGCCGCTCCCCAAAGCACCGAAAGCGAAAGCACATGCAGAGACTGATGTCCTGCAAGCATCCTCACGGCATGGGGTATAATAAGGCCGACAAAGCCCATGAGGCCTGCAAAACTTACGGCGGAACCGGCAAGAAGCGACGCCAAAAACAAAAAGACAAACCGCATGAGCCTTACTGAAAGTCCTAAAGACTGCGCCGTCTCATCCCCGAGCGATAATATATCAAGCTGATTATGGAGCATAAGCGCCGCCGCTATGGCAGCCGCAATCAGCAGCGCTGCAGGAACAAGCGCCCGCATCGTTATACCGCTGAGGCTGCCTGTCCTGAAAGAGAGGCCGCCTGCGAGCGTGTCGGGATACAGCACAGCGATAGTGTCCGTTCCGGCGGAGATAAACGCGCTCACTGCGATGCCGGCAAGCACGATAGTGTACGCCGAAGCGCCTGAACGCTGCGCGGCCGCGTATACGAGAAGCATCGCGGCAAGCGCGCCTGCAAACGCAGCAAGCGGCAAAAGCATACTGAGCTGAGGCAGCACCGCAGCGCACAGCACCGTCATAAAGAGCGCACCTGAATTAACACCGATAATGCCTGGGCCGGCGAGCGGGTTATGCAGCACGTTTTGGATGATAACGCCCGCCGCCGCAAGCGCTCCTCCGGCGCACAGCGAAGCAAGCATACGCGGAATGCGCACCAGCGCGAAAATACGGAACTGCACGGAGTCTGCACTGCCGAACAGCGCCGTGGGGGTAATCGGAACGGAACCGAAACACAGCGCTGCGGCGGCAGCGGACACGGCAAGCACCGCAGACGCGGCATACAGTAGCGCCATGCGCCGCCGCGTGTTATGCGTCATCACGCGCCGCATACAGATAACTGTTTAACATGTGATAGCTTTGTGCCCAGCGTTCGTTCGGTTTATAATGGTAGAGATCGCTTGGCAGCATGATAAAACGCCCCTGCTTGACTGCGGAAAGAGATGCCCATGCGGGGTGTTCTATAATAGTTTGCTTAAGCGTTTCCAGAGACTTTTCTGTCTCGCGGCCCATGACAACAGCAAAGATAAATTCCGGATCCGCGGTAAGAATCGCTTCCATACTCAGCGTTTCAAGCAGGCCTGATTCGCTGTCGGCAATATTGACGCAGCCGAGTTCCTTAAGCATGGCGCCGGCAAGCGATGTGCTGTCTTTGACACGAACATCGCCTGCGTATGCACGCAGTACGAGCACTGTCGGCGCGTGCCTGCGCTGCTGCACCTGCGCTTTTGCAAACTGCAGCTCCTGCTGCACTGCCTGCTCAAGGCTTGAGCCGTATTGTTCAAATAAATCTGCCCTGCCGGTTACCGCGGTGCAGAGCCTGAGCAGTTTCAAATAATCTGCAAACGACGTTACATCAAAACAGATGCTCTGTATGTGCATTGAATCAAGTATCCCGCGCAGCGCCAAATGGCCTGATAAGTTTGGAGAAAGAAGAATACAGTCTGCCTGAGACGCAATAATCTGCTCCACATCGGGAGATAAAAGCGAGCCTAACGACCTTACGTGTTCGGGAATATGCCAGCCTTCGTATTCAAAGCCGTCCCGCGTTACGCCGTATAGTTCCCCTCCGGCAAGGAGCCAGACTGCGCCAAGGCTTCCCATCGCGGCGGCCATTTTTGTTTCATGTGTAAGCCGTACTGTCCTTCCGGTGCAGTCGGTGTATTCGATAACTGCCGCGCTGCCGCCAGCAGCATCGCCAGCATCAGCAGGAGCAGTCTTGGAGCATGACAACGGCAGCGTGATTGCCGCAAAAACGGCGGCGGCGATCACGGGCAGTGCGGTTTTACGCGGTGCGGCAATGCTGATGCTCATGACGGTATATGCAGAATACGGTTGGCTTTAACTTTGTTTGGGCCTGCTTTGTCATTTCCCGCTATTTCTTCAACGAGAGCCGTCAGCTCAGGAAAGCGGTTACGCGCGTAAATATCAAGACCGATACCCTGCGTCGACACGTCTGTACTTTTCAGATACTCCTGACAGACAGCGCTGAACGCCGGATTGCTGTATTTGGCAAACTCTTTTCCCAATGCGTACCGCAAGTTCTTTTTCTTGTCGTCTGCAAGCGTATCGTTTGCCAGGGCGATAATTTCCTGCGTCCCTGCATTGCCGTACTGCAAAAGCGCCGCCGCCGCTTTAGACTGGGCGGTATCGCCTTTTCTGCTGTCTTTTACAATCGAAATCAAAAAATCGTTTCCCGAAGAAAAATTAAGATACGCTATTGCGTCGTAGCACGCATATTTTACAACGCTTTCGGGATCGTTTTTTGCACGGTACACCAGCGCATCTCCGGCGGAAACAAGATTCTGCTGTTTTATCGCTGCAACGGCTTCAAGCCTAACTTTGTAATGATTATCCCTGAGCGCCTGCTCAATGATGGACTGCGCCTCCGCGTTTCCGTCATAGTGCGAAAGCGCCTTAATCACGGACGCGCGCAGATTGGGATCGGAAGCGTTGTACAAATCAGCGTACGCGGCAAGCGCGTCTGCATCCTGCATTTCGCCGAGCGCCTCCACCGCGTACATGCGGACAAACGTGTTTTCGTTTTCATCCTGCGCAATGGAAAGCAGCTTGCCGCTCGTTTCAACGGCGTGCAGCTGTCCAAGCACGCGCATCAGCGCCTGTCTGCGCGCGGTCGACATATCGGGTCGGTCAAGAAAATCCGCAAGGAACAGCGCATCTTCTGCACTGCCGATACTGCCGAGCGCGCTAAGAGCCGCATCAAAGTAATCTTTGTTTTCATCATCAATAATCTTTCGCGCATACGGCGCAGCTTCAGTAAACGCAAGCTTTCCTATATACTGAAACACGCTTGCGACAAGCTCTTTGCTTTCATCATACGGATCCTGTGCGACAGCGAGTGCGTACTCTTTCAGCCGCGGATCTTCAGCCGCCGCAAAATATTCAATACATTTCTGCTTCACCGTGTTTGTTTTTGTCGTTTCAAACACCTGCTGCACCTCATCTGCAAAATGAAAGTCTTTTTCAGCAATATATTTCGATATAAGCTCGGTAATTTCAGAATCAAGGCCGTATGCAAGAATATCCATTTCCTGCTGTACGGCGTCAGTATCTTCCTGCTGCGTGCTTTGCTGCTGCGTACTGCCGGCATTGGTAATGACAGCTGTCGGCTCCGGCACGGTCGGGGATGAAGACTGCGCAGTCATATACTGCTGTATGGAAATACATACAGTCAATACACTCAGGCAGGCCGCTCTCCGTAATCGCGTATGCAGTATCATAAAAATCTCCTTATTTGTTTCCGGATGTTCCCGTGAATCTTGACAAGAAACGCTCTTTATATTCGCTGAATCTGTTTTCAGCAATGGCCTGACGCACTTCCTGCATCATCGTATACAGAAACGCCAGATTATGGTACGACGCGAGCACCGAACTGAGTATCTCCTGCTCCTTAAATAAATGCCTGAGATACGCGCGCGAATATTCGCGGCACACTTTGCAGCCGCACTCAGGATCCGCAGGACCAAAATCGCGCGCGTACTGCTCTTTTTTAATATTTATCGTGCCGCTTCGCGTAAAGTATGACCCGTTGCGTCCATTCCGTGTCGGAAGCACGCAGTCAAACATATCGACGCCGTTTGCGACAGCCTCAAGGATAAAATCAGGCGTGCCGATACCCATTACGTAGCGCGGCTTAGTTTTAGGCAGCAGCGCAGCGGTATACGCAAGCATGTCGGCATACACAGAAAATGGCTCTCCCACAGACAGCCCTCCTATCGCAATGCCCGGCGTATCAAGCGAAGAGACAAACTCCGCACTCTCTTTGCGCAAGTCAGTATAAAAGTTTCCCTGTACAATCGGAAATAAGAGGCCCTGATATCCGTCTGCCCTTTTTTGCCGCCACGCTTCCGCCGCGCGCACAGCCCAGCGCGATGTTGTATCAAGCGCCTGTTTAGCCTGCTTATGCTCAACACCGTATCCGGTGCATACGTCAAGCTGCATCTGAATATCGCTGTTAAACCGCGCCTGCACGTCTACGACGCTTTCAGGCGTGAGCATATGCGCTGAGCCGTCTATGTGGCTTTTAAACCGTACGCCGTCTTCATAGATTTTTCGGAACAGGGCAAGCGAAAACACCTGGAACCCACCGGAATCGGTAAGAAAGTTCTTGTTCCAGCCGGAAAACCCATGGAGCCCTCCCGCCGCTTCAATGATATCAGCGCCGGGTCTGAGATACAGGTGATATGTGTTTGCAAGAATAATGCTGAAGCCTATTTCATGCAGCATGTCTTTCGTCAGCGCTTTGACAGTTGCATGAGTACCCACCGGCATAAACACAGGCGTCTCCACCGCTCCGTGCGGCAGCTGCATCACGCCTGTACGCGCCGCGCTCTGTGTATCCTCATGCAGTATCGTAAAAAAATTACTCATTCTTTCTATATTATATCCTTTTTTTCAGGTTCGTGCGAATTTTAATAACAGCACGCTGATGCAGATAAACAGCAGTACCGGTGCCCACGCGCCGATAACAGGCGATATATAATCAAACCGCGCAAGCAGCATGGTAACCATCTGCGACACATAAAACAGCACAGCAGCGCCGATACTCGATATAAGACTGACAAGCAGCACGTTTTTTCTGCTTTTGCCTGACAGACCTATCGATAAGAATACTACAATAAAAACGATAAATGGAAAAGAATATTTTTTATAATATTGCGACCGCGCTTCCGCAGACGGCAGCCCCGCCCGCTGCAAATGAGCGATATACGCGCGGGCTTCTGCAATATTTACCGCTTCCACAGAAACGGTATTGTTGCGGAATGTCTCGGGCGGTTCCGTAAGCCGCGCCGTCAATTCCGGCTGCACGTCGGGAGAAAAACTCATGCCTGCACCGCAAGCCGTATACTGCACGCCGTTTGACAGTTCCCAGTGCGCGCCGTTCCACATCGCTTCTTCCGCACTGACGACGGCATTAAGCGATGCGTCCTTGTTTCTGAAAACAACAAGCGGATTTGTCAGACTCTGCCGCGCGTTATTATAGTAATCGGCCTTGTACACGATGTATCCTGCGTCTGCGATAATGACGATTCTGTTGTTGTCAAGCGACTGCGTTTGACCAAGCAGCTCATTTTGCAGCGCTGTTTTTTCGGCATACGACGGCACCACCACTGCGTCTTCAAATACAAACAGCACATAGCTGAGTACAAGAGACACCGCCAAAAGCGGCGCGGTAAACTGAAACAGCGACACGCCTGAGGCAAAAATTGCAGTAAGTTCATTTTTGGCGTATAAATCGCTTAACACATACGATGCGGCAAACAAAATCGCAAGCGGCAGCGAAAAAGAAAGCGTTTTGGGAATATACAGAATAAGCACCTGCAGAATACTCCGCGCGGCAACCTCGTTTGATATATACTGCCACAGGTTCATCAGCAGATCAACAAGCAGCAGCACAAGCGAAAAAAACGACAGCGCCCCGATAAACACGGGGAAAAACCGGCGGAACAGGTATACGATAAACGTCATTTGCGTATCAGCTTCATAAAAAACAATATCCCAATACCGCCGATAAGGATATTGGGAGCCCACATAGTCCAGAAACCGCTGAGCCCGCTTCTGATGCCGAACGTCTGCCCTAAAATCATCATCGCCCAGTAAAGCACCGACACAAACAGGCCTATGATAAGGCCGATTGTCTGCCCGTTATGCTTGCCGAAGATAACAGCGACAGGCATTGCGAGCATTGCAAAAAACAGCGAGCCGAACGGCAGCGAGAATTTCTTGTAATATTCCAGTTTATATAAATTGATTTGAAAATCGCTTGACTCAGGATCAGCCTCCATTTCCTGTATGCGCCGCTTTAAATCAAGCGACGTGAGCTCCCGCGGATTTGTCCCGCCCGATGCCGGAAAAAACGAATCTGAAAACACATTCATGACGCCGCTGTGTGCCTTCAGAACCTTATAGTTTTGCTGTGCATGGCGGTCAAGAAACACAACAACCGCGTTGTCCATATCAAGCTGCATCAGCACGCCGGGGTCTTTTGGCTGCAATACGTCTGTTTGTCCTGCCGCGATAATGCGCTGGTTGCGCTGAGCATCCGTATCGAAAAACAGAATATCGGAAACCGCTGTATCGTCAACCGTCCCTATGACGAGCGTTGTGTCTTCGTTTCGTTTTACCGAGTTCGACTCAAGCTCAAGCCCTGGATTAGAAACCAATATCGAACGGTACAGTTCATTATACCGCAGCGTGCCTACCGGCAGCAGATAGTCATTAACAAAGAAAGACACAATCGAGATACCGAACGCTGTCGCAAGCACCGGAATGAGAATAAACAGAAACGTCATTCCAGACGCACGGAGTATCAAAAGCTCGTTGTCCGTGACCAGCCGGCCGATGCACATTAAAAATCCCACCAGCGTTGCAAACGGAGCTGACTGCGCGATAATAAACGGCAGCGAATACGTGATAAGCTCGATAACCTGCTCAAGCGGCACCCGTTTTTTTAAGATATCTTCCGCCATCAAAAGAATCTGATTCACAAAGAAAATCATAAAAAAGAACAGAAACGCGATGCTAAAATACAAAAGCAGTTCTTTTACGATATACACCGTAAGCACGTGATTGTGCAATGCACGCCGCGGCGCAAAAAATGCCGCAATATCGGACGGCTTTTTCATGTGTTTCCGGTAGAACCGAATCCGCCCTCGCCGCGTCCCGTTTCGGACAAGCTGTCTGCCACAAGCAGCTGCGCCTGCACAACAGGAACGGCAACCATCTGCGCGATACGCTCCCCGCGGCGCACGGTAAACGGCGCTTTTCCATGATTTATCAGCAGCACCTTGATTTCTCCACGGTAATCGCTGTCAATAGTGCCGGGAGCATTGAGGCAGGTTACGCCGTATTTTGCTGCGAGGCCTGAACGGGGCCGTATCTGCACTTCATATCCGGAAGGAATTTCCATTTTAATGCCTGTCGGCACCAGACGGTATTCTCCTGCGGGAATAACCACATCCGTATCGACAAACGCGTATATATCGGCGCCCGCCGAACCGCTAGTCTGATATGAAGGAAGCCGCGCCCCCGGCGACGCAATGCACTTTATAACCGGCGATGATGTATCCATTATTCTACTGTATCATATTTCGCATACTGCAACAATAATCAGAAAGACGCAAAAGCTCACCGACAGCGAGTGTTTCTGCACGCGCGGCGGGATCTATGCGCGCCTGCTCAAGGACGCAGCAGGCGGTTTCTGCGTCCGAGTGTAAAAACTGCATCATATTGTTTTTTATCGTTTTGCGGCGCGACGAAAAAAGCGCGCGTATCATGCGCATAAAATGCGCCGGTTCCATACATGCAGGAAACGTATTATTAGGCGTCATTACGACAGCACGGGAATCCACATTAGGACGGGGCCAGAAATTGCCGCCGCCGAGGTCAAGCAGCGGCGCAATATCATACGCCCACTGACAGAGTACCGAAAACGATGAGTAGTCGGCGCTCCCCGGCTTTGCCGTCATCCGCTGCGCAACTTCTTTCTGCACCGTGAACACCGCCCGATCAAACCGCACCTGCGCTTCGATAGTATCGGCGATTATCGCCGCTGCAATATTGTACGGCAAGTTTCCAAACAGGCGGTCGGGCATTCCGCAGACGGCATACTGCTCTTTCCATGTTTTAAGCACGTTGCCTTCTATGAGAAAAAAGCGGTTTTGCTGCTGTGCGGTATAAAAAAAACGTTCAAGCAGCTGTGAAAACCCGCGGTCTATTTCAAACGCAGTTACAACAGCACCTGCCGCAAGAATACCGGCAGTCATCGCTCCGAGTCCGGGCCCGATTTCCCACACGGCAGTGCCTTCCCGCACATCGAGGGCGGCAATAAGCCGGCGGCGGGCTGATTCATTGATGAGAAAGTTTTGCCCGAATTTCTTCTGCATCGACATGCCGCACAGCGCCAAAAACTCTTTGAGCGCTGACGGAGAATTATAGTCAGGCAGCTCTATCTGCATAACATACCTTCATATATAAATTGAAATAACTGTACCGCTACTATGTTACCGGACGCGCGGACATTGTCAAGCCGCCGCTGGATTCGCATTTCCCGGGGCTGCTGTGCTGGGCGCTCGGGCTTTTTTCTTTTTACAACGCAGCTGCAGGACTGCTCTGCAAACCTGTTTCCCGGTGGCAAATAAAAAATTTGCCGTTTATCCGGTAAGAATTTTGCCATCGGCCAGCGAGACACTTGCCGATGGCAAACTTTTACTTTGCCGACGGCAAATAAAAAATTTGCCGTCGGCAAGTGCGCCGCTGGCCATCGGCAAAATTTATGTCTGATAAACGGCAAATATAAATTTTACCATCGGCAAATTTTTATTTTTTAAATGGGAAAAATTTCAGTTTGCAATCGGCCACCTTATTGCCATCGGCAGTCAGTGTGATATTCAGTATGTGTTGGCAGTGCCGTTGAGTCTTACGAAAATTACACGGCAGTATATACTACTGTATACTTTTATTTACACGGTACAGTAATTGCCTTGGAGCGCAAAAAAAAACGGTTTGCCATTACTGGCAAACCGTTTTTTTATCTAAAAGGCGCAAACGCGCCGTTATGTCTTTGAGTCATCATCCCTCGTTTCTGAAACGGTATCAGATGCTCCAGAAGCGTCATGCGGCCGAGTTTTATAGCTTTCCCCGGTATACTGATACGGCCTGCTGCTTTCAACGCTGCGGATTCCGTATGCCGCTTCTTTTTTTGAAGACGACAGCGTTTTAATGATAATGACAACTGCAATGCCGATTACTATCACTGCAAGGATTATCAGCAGAATAAGCCATACGGGAAAACCTTCCTGCTCCGCAGTCCGCTGTACAGCGGACTGCCTGGCAACAGGCGGCAGCGGTTCGTCAGGCGTGTCAGGTGTTTGCGCCGTATACGGCGCAGGCGGTGCAGGAATTTCTTCTGCTTCTTCCTGAACGGCAATCGTTTGCTCAAGAATAATGGTTACGCGCCGATTCGGCCTGCGCTGCTGTTCTGTCGTGTTGTCTCCCCAGCGGTATGTTGAGCCTCTGCCGTCGGACAGAAACAGCGATATATCGATGCCGCGTATTTTCAGTTCTTCAACAACACGCGCTGCCCTGTCTTCAGAAAGTTTCCATTCATCAACGCCGTTATCTACATCGGCGGTATATCCGTCTATTAAAATCTGCGTGTTTTCAAGAGAACGCGCGCGCAGTTCTGCCGCTATATCATCAAGTTCCGCCGCGGCTTTTTCCGGTTCTGCAAAGGTGCTCTGATCCGGCATGAAAATGAGATACCCAAGATCTTCCTGTACTGTCTGTGTCCAGCACGCTGCCGTAATAAAAAACGCAATCCAAAGAGAAAAAAGTTTATGATAACGCATAATTCACCTGCTTCCTCGTTGTTTGTATCGGCATGTCTGGGATAAATATAGAGTATTTCTGCGTTAATTGGGAATAAAATGAGTATCTCACCAAAGAATCGTCTGATAAAACAGACAGTGCTGCCTGTTTTATTCGGTTACTGCGGCAGCAAAACAACGGGAAACAGCGCGAACCACTCAACAATGCGCGCAATCAGCAGATACAGGCACCGCACGGGAATTCCGGCGTACGGGATAAGGGCCGGAACACAGGCTGATACTGCGATGCAGCACAGAGAAAGCCCCATAAACAGATCGGTCAGCGGAGAAACGATAATTGACGCGGCGACGCCTATCGGGGCCGCCGTACCGAAAACGGCAAGCGTTACCGGCGCGGTCGCCGTCTGCGCACTTGCGGATGAGCCCAGCTGCTCCGCCGCCGAATATGGGATACGCACGCGCAGCAGCAGATTCCGTACAGCTTGGCCGCATACGGCTATTCCTGCAAGCGACGCATATGATAAGATACAGGACAGCTGCATCATGTCCTGCGGCGCAATAATTGTCTGCAGCAAAAAGGCGGCCGACAGCACATTGATAAACGGCGGTTCTCTGCCCGCCCAGCTGTATACTGTCATAATAATCATACATAACAATGAACGAAACAACGACGGAGAATTACCGGCAAACCAGATAAATGCCGCCGCAGCCGCGATACCGGCGGCTGCGCTTATGCAGCGTCCTGCGTGTTTTGCCGCGGCGCGCGTGATTCCTGCAAACAGCGAAAGGTGCATTCCCGAAAGCGCAAGTACATGTGCAAGGCCTGCGGTGCGGAACGCGTCTTGAACGCTGTCATTAAGCGTATCTGTTGATGCGGAAAACAGCGCGAGCGCAAGCGCTCCCGCGTCTCCCCACGCGGCAAGTATCTGACGCAGCGCAAGTCGGCAGCGGTTTCTCAGCGTGGGCTGATACGAAAGCACGGTAACCGTGTCAGGCTGTACGTAAAATATCGGGCGCGCAGAATCGGCGTCCATAACCGAAACGCCCGCGCTCAGTTTAGTACCCGCCTCAATAAGAAAGTCCTGAACGCCGGCTTCTCCGGCTGCGCTGTACCGCGAATACAGCCCGTCAGGCAGATTCGCTTCGACAATCTGCGCCGGTATTTGCAGCTGTACCTGCCCGCCGCCGCTGAACACGCCTTGAGCGCTTGCCCCCGCTGCGTTCTGCGCTGCCGTCAGCGGCACTGCGGCGCAAAGCTCAGAGACAGAGAAATAGACGCGGTATGTGCTCCCTGACGCTGACTGTATTGGATTAGAGACTACGGTGCCGGTAACTTCCATTATTCGTTCCGGCGGCACCGGTGCATGGAATCTGGACGGATGCGGCAGCTCATAGATGCCGCCGTAAATCAAACAAGCGCAGCAGACTGCTGCAAACGTAATGCCATACCGTTCTACCATTTTAAACCCGCAAGAGCATTGCGGGCAGCCTGAATGACCGGTTCCGGATAATCGAGATACGTAACATACAGCAGATAATCAAACGCAGCCTTATCACCCAGTTCCCCCAATGCGGTAATAACAGCGAGCACTACCGGCTCGCTGCAGAGACCTGTTTCTTCCGTCTCTTTATTGAGGGCATTAAGATAGGAGATAAGAACCGGCGATGCCTGATCTGCGGCAAGGCTGGCAGTCTGCTCTATCACCGATGAAAACTGCGTGTCCGAAAGCAGACCGCTTTCGTATTCTTTTTGACAGAGGTTAAACAGCTGCATAACCGCAGCCGCTGCTTTTGTCCAAGACAGTTCCGACAGCACGCCGAGCGCTTCAAGATGCAGCCGGATAAGTTCCTGATCAACCCATGAAATGTCCTCTGTATTATATATAGTCTTTTCCAGCGCATTTGTTGCGGTTTCAGCCTTAAAAGCATCGGAAAGCTGCGGATTTTCACACACAAGATTAAAAATCTCAAGCTTTTCGGATGACGGATTTACGGTCAATATGCGAACGATATTCTGCATACCGTCGGGCAGCAGCACATTGAGCGCGTCTCGTGCTGCAGAAGACAGCTGCGCGTTCGGTCCCCGCAGCACATACGAGAACAATACCGAAAAAGAGCTCTGGCTTTTAGCCGTCTCAAGCAGACGGATCGCGGCAAGGTGCGCCTCTCCGACTGTCGCATTAGGTTTAAGGCTTTCAGTAAGGAACGCATTGACAATAGCGACGGACCCTGCAGTCTGCGCCGGTTTCGTCTGTGTATAATAGCTGAGTTTTTCAAGAACTGCGGTGCGAAGCGTATCGTCAGAGAATATCCTGAACAGCGTGTTGAGACGCGGAACAGTCTGTTCCGCAGGAGGCGTACCGAGCGCCGCCACTGCTGCCTGCGCAAGCTGCAGAAAATCGCTGTCGGCGCCGAGCGTCGGGACATAGTCCAAAACATAGTCAATCGCCATGAGCGAAAGCGTATCGGCTGACTCAGGCGTCTGAGAAACCTGCTGTACGGCGGCTGTTTTATCATGGATATTTCCCGTGATAAAAAGCCGTATCGGATCCTGTGTCTGTATGGGGTCTTCTGCAGCGTTTTCCTGCGCCTGAACGCCCAACACAAAACAGAACACAAACATCAAAGAAATTGCCGGTATGGTACCAGTATATTTGCGCTTCATTTCCGATTCCTTCTATAAAAACATCTGTGATATAATACCACAGTTTATATGAAAAATCATCAGTATTTACTGCGTGTTATGTTTGCGTGCTTTTTATGCACGGCGGTCTGTCTGCTCTTTGTGATTCCGCCGCTGCGTTGCGTACCGGAAACCCCGACTGCTGCACCAGCAATACCGCAATTCAGCGTGCGCACTATAGTGTTTTACAGCACAGCTGCCGCTATATGCCTGTTTGCTGCATATTATGTTTCGGTCTGCGCAAAATCATCCGCGCACATATGCTGCGCAGTGCTTTTCCGGCGCGTACCCCCTCATATGTGCGCGTACACGCTTGGCGCGGCTGCGGCGATGATTTTAAGCGCGGTATGCTGCAATACAGTTTTTTTTAAACCGCACGCAGCACCTGCGGCAATATCAGCCGCCCTGCCTGATATATTCCTGCTGCTGGCGGGCACAGCGTTTGCGGCTGCATATGAAGAAGTACTGTACCGACTGTGCCTGCCGCTGTTTGCGTATGCCGCAATCTCCGCCGCGGAATGCCGCATACAAAGACTGCCGCAGCTTTTTTGTGTGCTGCGGCTCTGCGGCGAAGCCGCGTGCATCGCCGTGTTTGCCTGTTCCCACCGTATAAACGGCATCCCCGCTGTTGTTAATGCTGCAGCCGCAGGCGTTATACTGCGGTTTATATGCATCAAGACACATTCCCTGTATCCGGGCATTGCCGCGCATACAGTATATAACTGTGTCATGTATGCGGCGTATCTGTTCATGTAGCGCAGTCAGTGCCTGCACTGCAAGCCGGAATGCAGGCTTTGCGCAGGCGCGTTAAAACAGGGATTCCCGCAGCCGGTTATACGTCCAGGCGCTGACTGTAAGCGCATAGTCCATCCCGCGCGCCGCTTCAAGCCGGCCGGGCGGCCACGCATCTGTTCCCTGTACGTGCGCCGTAATGCAGTATTGTTCCTGCTGCCGCAAATCGGTATGCACAGAAAGCGTAATCGCGCTGCCGTCTCCCGCATCAAGACGCACGGTAAAAAGCAGCTCACCTGCGTGAGACACCGGCACTATATCGGCTCCCCGCAGCGAAAGCAGCAGGTGCGCTGCTTCTGCAAGTTCAGAACTGCCTCCCGCAATAGAACGCACGCCATTGCCGTCTTTGTCAGTTACGGTAATCCGCTGCACGTCGTTTTCGGAAAGGGAGCCGGTAATTGACTGCGGAACAAGGTGTATGTCTGCCCACCGACGCGCCTGGGCAGAAAGATACGCGCTGAAATCGTCTTCCGTTTCATAGACAGTTTCACCGTCTTTTGTGCGCAGCCTGATTCTCTGCCCGGTATGGTTAAGGCTGCCGAAAAAAATCGCAGACAGCGCTGTCCCCTGCGAATCACTGAACACAACTGCCGCCGCCTGCACCTCGTCAAGATCATACGCGGCAGCATCGGCGCTAGTACGCGACAGGACGTACAGCGTTCTGATTGATGTAAAATTTTTTATACAGTCTGAAATGCTCGCTGCAGGAAATCGCATAGCTTCGCTTTCACTGCCGGAACTGCCAAGCCAGACACCGCCGCCGTATGAATCAAGCCGGAGCCGCGCTCCGCCAGGCTCCGTTACCTCGATATGAGATACCGCACCGCTGTGCCCCGGGTTCAGAAGCGCGCTCTGCACCGCCGTCTGCGTCTGCCTGCGCGGTGTAATGCACAGCAGCGCATATATCACGGCAAGAACTGCACATACAGCTGCAAGCAGCAGCGCCGTACGTTTTTCACGCCTGTATCGCGGTGTCTGTTTCATACAAGGCTGCTCTCTTTCTTATTGCGCATACGATGCCGGCGGCGGATCCCATGCAGATAAGCGGCACAATAATGACTGTGCACAGCACCGCTGCCTGCATCTGCGCAAGGTCTGCGGCGTCAGTCTTGTACAGAGCCGTATTCGGCGGAAGCTTATTACGCACCGCAAGCATATCGTCTTCATAGTTAAGCCACAGAAGCGAGTTGATTAGAAAGTCAAGATTTCCTGAACTGCCGGTATAGCTGAGCGTAACCGACGCGGTCGTGAGATCTCCTGATACTACGACCGCACGCATACTGTTCCCGGCAGATTCGTCAATGTAATAGTCGCGCACACGGCCTTCCGCCGCCGCAGCGACCATATACTGAGATGGTGTCTGCACGGATCCGGTATGCCCAAGCTGAAACGGATCGGTTAAAAACTGCCGGCCGGTATCGTAATCAGCCTCCTGCACATACGCGGCAGGCGTTGTATACATGAGCGGCAGGTATGACACCTGCGCTGCCTGTTCGGCTTGCGGCGTTATGACAAGCGGGCTTGCCCAGAACAGCGTTATCGGAGCCGTGATTGCGCCCGCTATCGGATGCTCTGTACAATACTGCGGCAAAATGTTCGGCCACAGCGGATAATTGCGGTAGAGGTATTCCGGATGAGTCTCATCGCCCGTGCCAAGCTGCAGGCGAAAACACGATGCGTCCTGTATCAGCGACGGCAGAAAGCCGAATCCCCATGTGTCCAGTACCGCAAGCAGTGCGTCGTCCGTATTGAGCTGCGCGTTCCACGTCTCGTACGCGTCCGCAGTTATCGGAGACACCGCGCAGAAAACGCTCGCTCCGGCGGCGGCATAGCACTCCACAGCAGCCGCCTGTTCTTCTGTAAATGAGGACGAGCCGAATATCACGAGCGGAATCGGGCGCCCGCCTGACCGCATCGCGTCATCAAGGCGGTCAGGCACTTCCTGTACGGAAAGCGGCTGGCAGACAAACCCCGCCTGTTCAAGCCACTGCAGCGCAATGCCGTAATCGGCGATAAGGCTGCGTCCGTTTCCGGCAACGGCAAAAAAGCGCCTGTCCGTGTTTTGCGCCAGCGCCTTAACGCGGCTTGTCAGTTCATATTCAAGCCCGGGCACGGCAAGTACAAACGGAAGCACCGCCGTTTTATCCCCGTATTCCAGCACAATCGCCGAATACACGGAAATAAACTCAATGCTGTTCGTGTTTGCCGTCTGTATCTGCTGTTCGCGGATTCCAAGCATTGCAAGCATGTCTCCGTATTCCAGCGCGAGGCTGTCGCCAAAACGGTCGCTTACGACGGATACCGTTATATCAGTGCCTGAGTCTGCATACTCATACAGAAAATCGGACACGTCGCGTATCTCAGGATAACGCCGCCGCAGCTGGTCTGACAGATAATAGGTAATATGCAGCGGCCGTGAAAGTTCTGAAAGCACCGTTTCTGTCTCCGGCGATACCGAAAACTGCTGTGCATGTGTCAGGTCAAGCCGTACATACAGCCGCTGCGAACACAGAAGCACAAGAACCGCGCAGACAACGGCACACACGCGGATAAGCCGCGCAGGAAGAGAAAGCCGCGCGCAGCGCTTTGCGTGCAGACGGAACACAGCCATAGCGATAAAAAGCACGGTCAGCGTTATATAAAACACCGCGTCGCGGGAATCGATAATTCCCTTGCCGGCAGCGTCAAAATGCCATGAAAACGACAGATACTGGCAGAGCGATTCAAAAAAAGAAAAAAAGCCGATATACATCGGCAAAAGCTGTATGCTGCTCACCGCTGCAAGAATAAGCGCGGTTACGAGAAAAGAGACAGCCCGTGCCTGCGCCCACAGGCT
>DXHG01000139.1 GCA_019113455.1 Candidatus Treponema faecavium
GTATGCGCACGGCGTCCAGCCGTCTTCGTCTTCTGCAAACAAGTCGGCGCCCGCGTCTATCAGCAAAGAAACCTTTTCCGTATCCTGCTGCACAATCGCAAAGCACAGCGGCGTAGCTCCATCCATATACACCGTATCCCCATCGTAACAGACTGCCGTATGGTAGATGATAGAACGCTCATCAACCGCATCGGGGAAAGCGTTAAGCGTAGCCTTAACGTCCGCAGCCGTTCCGTGTACCACCGCGTCGAGTATCGGTGTGTCTTCCGTATATACGGCAGCGGAACCGGCATCATCCGCAAACCGATAGAGCTTGCCTCCCGCTTCTTTAAGCGCGTCGAGCGCTTCGTAATTATCAAGCCAATATGCCCAGTCGGCGGGAGAATACCCGTCGTCATCAAGCACGTTCACATCCCACTTGTCAAGGCTCACGAGATAGCGCACCACGTCAGCGGTATTGTACCCCGCGGCACAATGCAGCGGCGTCTCACCTGTGCCCGAGACCCAGCTCAAAAATCCCCAGCGGTCTTTCTGCATGAGCAGTTCTATTATATCCAGATTTCCGTATGCGGCGCCGTATACACGCGGCGTCCAGCCGTCATCATCTTTTGCGAATAAGTCAGCGCCCGCGTCTACCAGGAGCGATACCTTTTTCATATCCTGCTGCACAATTGCAAAACACAGCGGCGTAGCCCCTGTCATAGGAATCCTTCTCCCAGTGTAACAGATTTCCGTATGGTAGATGACAGAACGTTCATCAACCGCATCGGGGAAAGCGGCAAGCGCCGCCTTAACGTCCGCGGCTGACCTGTTTACCACCGCGTAGAACACCGGCGTATTGAACGCAGATACGCTGTCCGCAGCATCTGCAAACCAATGAAGTCTGCCGCCCGCTCTTTCAATCTCGCCGAGCACCGTGTAATTCTCTCCTGCATACGCCCGGTCGGCGGGAGAATACCCGGCGCCATCGAACAGGTTCACGTCCCACTCGCCAAGGCTCAGCAAATAGCGCACCACATCAGCGGTATTGTATTCCGCGGCAATGTGCAGCAGCGTCTTGTCCACTGTTGCCTTCCAGCTCAAAAATCCCAAGCGGTCTTCCTGTATAAACAGTTTTATCGTATCCAGATTCCCAAATGCGGCGGCGTATGCGCACGGCGTCCAGCCGTCTTCGGCTTTCGCAAACAAGTCAGCGCCCGCGTCTATCAGGAGCGCTACCTTTTCCGCGTCCTGCTGCACAATTGCAAAAAACAGCGGCGTAGCTCCATCCATATACACCGCAGCCCCATCGTAACAGACCGCCTCGCCGTACTTGTCAGAACGCTCATCAACCGCATCTGGAAAATCGTAAAGCGCAGCCTTGAGATCATGAGCCGTTCCGTTTACCACCGCGTCAAACACCGGCGTATCTGATACAGATGCATCGTCAGCATACGAGTCATCATCCGCATACCAAAAAAGTTCGCCGCCCGCTCTTTCAAGCACGCCGAGCGCTTCGTAATTATCAAGCCAATATGCCCAGTCGGCAGGAGAATACCCGTCATCGTCAAGCAGGTTCACATCCCATGCGTCAAGGCTCATGAGATAGCGTACCACGTCAGCGGTATTGTACCCCGCGGCATAATGCAGCGGCGTCTCGCCCGAGTCCGATTCCCAGTCTGCAAATCCCCGGCGGTCCTCCCGCACAAGCAGCTTTACCGTATCCAGATTCCCGAATGCAGCGGTGTATGCGCACGGCGTCCAGCCGTCTTCGTCTTCTGCAAACAAGTCGGCGCCCGCGTCTATCAGCAAAGAAACCTTTTCCGTATCCTGCTGCACAATCGCAAAGCACAGCGGCGTCGCCCAGCCCATAGGAATCCTTCTCCCAGTGTAACAGACTGCCGTATCGTAGATGATAGAACGCTCATCAACCGCATCGGGGAAAGCGTTAAGCGCAGCCTTAACGTCCGCAGCCGTTCCGTGTACCACCGCATCGAACAGCACCGGCTCATCTGCGGCAGCGTTCGCAGGCGCAGATGCAAAACCCGCAAGCACCAGCGCCGCGCATACATACAGCGCCGCATACGCGCTGCCGGTTTTCAGTATACCGATATTCATGTTGCCCTCCTGTTACGCACACAGTCAGTTATGTACTGTTATTATACGCTATACTCCGCCTGTTGTCAGCGGCGGAATGTGCGGCATCAGCAGACCGCCGGAGGAGGCTTCCGCACACAAAAAAACGCCCCGGCGGACATAAGTCTGTCGGGGCGTGATGCACCGCCGCGCGCGCGTTACGGCGCCGTATAAGCGACCATCGTCATCCACGACAGCGGCTTATTGTAGTGCGGCAAAAAGAAGAAGTCGGACAGCGCAAACTGATCAACGGTCATGCCGTTCTGTATCGCAAGCGAGAACGCATGAATCGCTTCCGAGTGATTGTGCTTAGACGCAATCTGCGCTCCCACAAGGCGGCGCGATTCTTTTTCGTACACGATCTTTACGAGCACGTCCTCGTACGTCGGCATAAACTCAGGCCGTTCGGCGTCGCGTACAAAATGGGAAGCAACCGCAAGCCCTTTTGCTTTCGCCGTCTCTTCCGACCAGCCGGTAGAAGCCATGTTGTAGCCGAACACACAGATGGCGTTTGAGCCCTGCGTACCGCAGTATTCCACGTGCTTGCCCAGAATATTGCTCGCCGCAACGATGCCCATGCGCACCGCATTCGTGGCAAGCGCAATGTACTCATGTTTGGCTGACGCCGTTGAATACACCGAAGCGCAGTCGCCGATGGCATACACGTCTTTGTCCCTGCTCGTCTGCATCGTGTTGTCAACCACGATGGCGCCGTTCGGGAGCGTTTCAAGATAGTCCTTATACAGTTCGCTGTTCGGTCTGAAACCGACGGACATAATCACCATATCCACATCATAGGCGCCTTTGTCGGTAACAACGCGCTCCACCCTGTCCGCGCCTTCAAACTTCCTGACCGTTTCGCCAAGGTGCATTTCTACGCCGGCATCGCGGATCCGCTTTTCCGCCTCGTCGGTAATTTCTTTATCGAAATAATTAGCCATGACGCGCGGCATTGATTCCACAAGCAGCACTTCCTTGCCGTGGTTTTTGAACGCCTCGACAAGCTCCACGCCGATATAGCCCGCGCCCACAACCATGACCCGTTTGACTTCGGGCTTGGCGATTTCGTTGATAATGTCCTGTCCCTGCTGGTACAGCTTGGAAAAGAAAATGCCTTTCTTAAGCCCGTATTCGGTGCCTTCTGCTTTCAGACCCTCGATAGGCGGCGTTACCGGCCATGAACCGGCGGCAAGAATCAGCTTGTCGTAAGTATCTGTGCTTTCTTTGCCGGTTTTAAGCTCTTTTACGGTTATCGTTTTATTCGCCCAGTCTATGTGCGTTACCTCGCAGCCCATGTGCACGTCTATACCTTCAGACTGCAGCCCCGCCGGATCGGCGTAAAACAGCCCCTTAGGATCCTTGACAACGCCGCCGACCCACAGCGCGATGCCGCACGCCAAAAACGATATGTTGTCGTTCCGGTCATACGCGGTTACCGTGCAGTCGGGATTGCCCGCGAGTGTCTTTGCGGCCCATGTTCCGGCATGATTGCAGCCGATTACAATAACTTTCATACTGTGCGCTCCTTGATACATATTATAGAAACAAACACCACGTGTTATGCGAATACCGTAATACAAAAAAAATGCTTAGTCAATAAAGTTGTACTATTGCAGGCATGTACGGTACGGTACGCCTGCGCGGCGCGTGCGGCATCGGGCTTGCAGTTTCACTGCAGGGAGTTTCTGCGTTTGCACGCGGACTGTTTTTCTTTCTTATTTTCTATAGTTTGTTTTGGGGAGGGAGGAGACCCTCTTCTTCAGAGGCGGGTTCTCCTCCCTTCCCGAAAACAACCGCGTATTCTTGCAGAAAGCGCCCGGAGTCAGTATACTAATGCCCGTATACAGTCGGCACGAGCGTACATGCCCGCGCCGGCTCATTGGAGGTAATTGTTGTGAAAGTATCAAAGTACGCAGCCGCCATTGCGGCTGCCGCGGCGCTCATGCTGCCCGTTTTTTCCGGCGGACAGAAAGACGCCGCGCCCGTATCAAAGCTCGAGCAGGTAAAGCAGAGCGGCAAGCTCATTCTCGGTACGTCTGCAGACTACCCGCCGTACGAGTTCCACCTGCTGCAGGACGGACAGGACACGATTGTCGGCTTTGACGTCGCAATCGCGCGCGCCATCGCCGAAGAATTCGGTGTTGAGCTCGAAATTAAAGACATGAACTTTGACGGTCTTTTGGCGGCGCTCGTATCGGGCAACGTCGACATCGTGCTTTCGGGCATGACGCCAACTGAAGAGCGGCGGCAGAACGTCGATTTTTCAGACATCTATTATCAGGCAGTGCACGGCGCTATTATCCGCAAGGCTGACGCGGAAAAATACGCCGCCGACCCGTCGTCGCTTGCAGACGCGATGATCGGCGCGCAGAAGGGCGCCATTCAGGTAGGCATTGCCAAGACGCAGATTAAGGGCATGAGCGAAGAGGCCGCCGCAGACAACCATCCGCAGGTAAAGGAACTGGGAACGCTGCCTGACCTTATTATGGAGCTCAAAAACAACAAGGTAGAAGCCGTTATTTCTGAACTGCCGGTTGCGCAGGCGTATGTCAACGCGAACCCCGACCTGATGCTCGCCGAATATACCTTCACCGACGACGAGGGCGGTTCCGCGATAGCGATTAAAAAGGGAAACGAAGACTTTGTCGCCGCAATCAATGAAGTGCTTGCCAAACTTGCCGCTGAAAACAAAATCAACGAGTTTGTCGCAGAAGCAAACATGATTGCAGACACGCTCTGACGCACCTTTGTGCGCACAAAAAAGAACGCTTTTGTACAAAAGCGTTCTTTTTTTTATTTTCATAAACGCCGTTCTCGATTATAATTATCCTGTTGTCTTTGACCGCCTGGCAGCACGACCGCTGTCAGAACCTCTTGTTACGTGTAAGGAAAAACACTTGGATTTTTCATTTCTCAGTCGGTACTGGACGTTTTATCTTACCGGCGCCAAAAATACGCTGCTGCTTGCATTGTTTGCCGTAGTGCTCGGCACCTGCCTCGGACTCATTATCGCCATTGCGCGCATCAGCAAAAACCGTCTCCTGCGCATAGTCGGCACCGCCTATGTGGAGTTTATCCGCGGCACGCCGCTTCTGGTGCAGCTTTTTATCATCTATTACGGACTGCAGGCAATCGGCATCAGATTTCCCGACATTCCCGTTATGAGCGCCCTGCTCGGCATCAACTTCTCAGACTTTATGTCAGGCGTTATCACAATGGGCATAAACTCTGCGGCGTACGTCTGCGAGATATTCCGCTCGGGCATCCAGTCAATAGATAAGGGACAGATGGAAGCGGGGCGCAGCCTCGGCCTCAACTACCGCCAGACGATGGCGCATATTATTATCCCGCAGGCGGTCAGGAATGTACTTCCGGCGCTCGGCAATGAGTTTGTCGTTGTCATAAAGGAATCGTCAATCGTTTCTATCATCGGCATCGCCGATCTCATGTACCGTGCCAATACCGTCCGCGGCAATACGTTTCAGCCGTTTGAGCCGCTGCTTGTCGCCGCGCTCGTGTATTTTGTGCTGACGTTCCCGCTGTCAAAGCTGCTCGCCCACATTGAACGGAGGATGCGTACTCATGACTGATACTGTACACGAATCACAGCCGGTGCTGCGCATACGCGCGCTGCACAAAAGTTTCGGCTCGCTGCACGTGCTCAAAGGCATCGACAACGAAATACACGCAGGAGAAGTGCTCGTCATCATCGGCCCGTCCGGTTCGGGCAAAAGCACGTTTCTGCGCTGCCTGAACCTGCTCGAAATCCCCGACTCCGGCATTATCGAATTCAACGGACAGACAATCACCGACGATGCAATGACCGACAGGCAGCGGGAAAAGCACATCGACTATTTCAGAAGCGAAATGGGCATGGTGTTCCAGCATTTCAACCTGTTTCCGCACAAGACCGTGCTTGAAAACATCATGCTCGCGCCCATGCTTGTAAAAAAAGAATCAAAATCTGATGCGCATGAACGGGCGATGGCGCTTTTACAGCGCGTCGGTCTTGAAGAAAAGGCGCGCGTATATCCGCCGCAGCTTTCCGGCGGACAGAAGCAGCGCATCGCGATTGTCCGCTCGCTTGCCATGCAGCCGAAAGTTATGCTCTTTGATGAGCCGACGTCGGCGCTTGATCCGGAAATGGTCGGCGAAGTGCTTGACTTAATGCGCGATCTTGCCACAGACGGCATGACGATGGCGGTTGTTACGCACGAAATGCGCTTTGCGCAGGAAGCCGCAAACCGCGTGCTTTTTATGGACGGCGGTGTTATCCTTGAAGAAGGCGCCCCGCAGGAGCTTTTTCACGCGCCAAAGCATCCGCGGCTCAGGGATTTCCTGGGCAAGGTGCTTGCGCAGGAGACCGACGCACGGCAGTAGCGACGGCCTCTGCCGCAGTACCGTGCGCGCCGGCCGAGCGCGCGGCGTGTATCAGCTGCCGCGCAGACGCGCCGTATAGCCGTTATCACACATTCCACGAAAGCGGCGAAAAAGATCTTCCGCCAAAAAGGCTTTTATTTATCTGAAAAAACTCGGTCTCATAACGTTCTGTTGTGCCGGGAAAACTCACGACGGCAAATGTCGGCGGAAACCCGCCGCGCGGACGCACGCAGCTGCCGGGATTCAGTATCAGCGTGCCTTCCTGCTCCTCGCGCAGCGGCACGTGCGTGTGTCCGTAAAACACCATGTCCGCGTCCATAGCGGAAGCTGCCGACGCGAGCATCTCCGTGCCGTAATCAACGCTGTGCACATGCCCGTGCAGCGCAAACACCGTGCGCCCTGCTGCTTTGAACAGCACGCGGCGCGGCACAGTGAGCCGAAACGGCGGCACCGGCTGCCCGTTTTCATCCGCGGGCAGCGGCACGGCATACTGTTCGGCATCGCCGTTGCCGCGCACAACGGCGATAACCGGCGGGAATGCCTCGGATAAGCGGCGGTCTGACGCGCGCTTTTCAAGACATGCGGCAATATCGCACACGCCGTCTCCGCAGAATATGAGCGCATCGCACGACGGTCCGAACTCCTGTATAATATCTTCAAGCACTTCCGAGCCGCCGTGCGAATCAGAAATCACCAAAATACGGGCGCTCCCACTCGTTTCAAGATACTGTTCAGCTTCCTCCGTTGCAAGCACCATCGATTCCGTCTGCATCAGTTTTTCCATATCAGTAACTGTGTTCCTTAAAATGCAGTGTTCAGTTCTGCTGTTCAATAATGAAGTGATTGAGAGAAGTGAGACCGGTTTCAGGATCGGTATACTGCTTTACGCTCCAGCCGTTTCCGGCAAGCGCCCGCGCGTGCATAATCAGGTTCTCGTCGCGTTCAAGCGGATCGGTACGCAGCGACATATACCGCACAGCATGCGTGAGCAGTTCCGGAAGCGCATCCGCCGCACGCGCCGCGCTGAGCTCCGAGTCAGTCTCTGTCGTTTCCGCGACCGGCATATATTCAAGCACCAGATCGCTCCCTGCCTCAATGCCGAGCACATCGTCCTGCGGAAACAGGCACACAATCGGATACGAAACGCCCGCGTCCTGCATACGGGCAAGAACCGCGTGCGTGTATTCAGGCGCACCAACAATGATGAGCCCCGTTGGAGCGTATGACTCCATAAGGCTTGAAAGCATACTTATGCGGCCCACGCCGCTGCGCAAAAAATCATCGGGATACACAAATATCTCAACGGCGCTGCCGTACCGGCCCGTAAGCGTCTGTGAAATCACCGAGACTGTTTGTTCGTCGTTGCAGCCGTACCCAAGCACAACCGCAGTTTTTCCGCCGTACCGGCGCGTTGTACGCCCTTCTGCAAGCAGAGCTGCGTTTTCTGCAGAAGCGGGAACGGGAGACAGCACCAGCGCGTCAGCGGAAACGGAATACGTTGAGGGAACGGGGCCTACAGTATGCAGCACGACAATCAGGCTCGCCACGATAGTGCAGAAACTGAGCACCGCGGCGATTAACAGAAACGGTTTTCGCTCTCTTGCAGGCATATGTGTTATCATACACAAAACGGTAAAATCACGCAAGTAACGCACCGTGCTCTCTCTCACGGTCTGTATCTCTCTGTCAAAGACTCTGGTGCTGTCCTTGACGCAGACGTCAAACCGCGCACCCTTTGC
>DXHG01000140.1 GCA_019113455.1 Candidatus Treponema faecavium
AGACTGAACGGATTATACACCCGTTCTCCATCACCGTGGAATTTATACCCATCGTACATCCGCTCAAGCTCTGCTAGGCACGCTTCCCGCGTCAGTTTTTGTCTCACCGCAAGCGCGTCAATCTCAGGACTGAAATTCGCTTCAAGCTCCGCCTGTGTGATACCGCAGATCGAAGCGTATTTTTCCGAAAGTGAAATGTCGTGCAGCTGGTTCAGGTCGCTGAATATGCTCACCTTGCTGAACTTTGTTACTCCCGTAAAAAAGGCAAACTTGATATAGCCGTCCATGCCTTTCAGGTTGCCGAAAAAACCGTTGAATAGGGCGCGGTTTTTGTCGTTCAGCTCGCCTTCGGTTTCCAAAAGGCTCTTATCGTACTCATCAACCAGGATAACAACACGCTCACCGGCCTTTTCCGCCGCATTGCGGATAAGCGAGTTAAAGCGCAGCGAAACGGATGTCCCGTCCGCATCAGTGCGTCCATACATCTCTTCATAACGGCACAGCATCTGGCTGAGTTTCTGCTCAAGCGCGTCTTCTTCACGATAATTGGCACCGGTAAAGTCAAAGCGGATTACCGGATACTGTATCCAGTCTTTTTCCAGCGCGGCAATTTTTAAGCCCGCGAACAGCTCGCGTTTTCCGGCAAAATACTCGTGCATCGTCGAGATAAGCAGACTTTTCCCAAAGCGGCGCGGCCGCGAAAGAAAATACACCGACCCGCCGCCATGTGCAAGACTATAAATGAGGTCAGTTTTATCGACATACAGGCAGCCGTCTTCGCGGAGTTTTTCAAAATCCTGCACTCCGATGGGGAGTTTGCGCTTGTTCTGCATAAGGTGATTATACCACACGGACAATCAGCTGGCAATTCTGTACGCAGCGCGGCGGCATTTGCCATCGGCAAATATAATCAACTCACCTTGCCGCAACGGCGGTTTCAAGTTGAGCACGCCGAGCACTTAACTTGTCAGTATGAAAAAACTTGACGCCGGATAAAAAACAGACCGCTCTATGCCGCTTTGCAGAGGCTTTGAAAAGCCTCCGTTCCCTGTCTTGACGAAAACACTGTTCCTGTATATACTGCGTATATTCTTAAATGCCAACTTAGCTCACCCGGTAGAGCAGCACCCTCGTAACGTGCAGGTACTCAGTTCGAGTCTGAGAGTTGGCTAAAAAACAGCCGTTTCCGGCTGTTTTTTTTATGCTTTTGTGCGCTGTTTCTTTTATTCTTCCTCAGCTTATCTGCAGTGAGTTTTCTACGACGCGCTCCATATCGGCAATATTGGACACCGTAATGCGGTCGGTAAACATCTCGATGCGTCCTTTTTCAGACATACGGTTCAGTTCGTCCTGCACCTGCTCAAGCGGCAGCGCTGTCCAGTTTACGATATCCTGCACGGTAATATTGAACGTTCTCTTCCGTTCCATATAATTGCTGCTGCCGTTCATCTCGTTAAACATCAGGAACACATCCGCAATGCGGCTCTGCGCGTCAGGCATCACCAGGATACGGAACCGGCGGCGCTGGTCATAAATGCGCTTGCAGAATAGTTTTAAGAGAATCAGCGCAATCTGCGGGTTCCCCGTGATAAGCTGCGCAAAGTTCTCTTTATTAAACTCAAGCACCGTTACGTTATTGTACGCGATGCAGGTTGCAGAACGCGGCGTATTGTCAAGGATAGCCATCTCGCCAAAGAACTCGCCCGGGTGCAGCATGTCGAGATTCTTTTTTACGCCGTTTACGCATTTTACCAGCTGCACCAGCCCTGATTGTATCAAATAGAACGATTCGCCTGATTCAAACTCCGCAATAATCACCGAACCGTGCTTGAACGTTTTTGCAAAGCGGGAAAAAGACGGCAGCGAAAATATCTCAAGCGGCTTTACCCCGCCGTCGTCCACAAAAATAGGCTCTTTCGACTGATTGTTCTGTGCTTCCCTGTCAAGGCGCGCTTTAGCCGACGTATATAATTTCGCCGCTTCTCCCTTGCGGGCAGAATTGGGATACTTTGCTAAGAACTTGATGCAGATATCGCAGCACGGCTGAAAGTCATTATCGGCAAAAAATGTCTGCGCAACAGACAGCAGCCCCGACTCCTGATTTACTGGTTCTTTATTCGTATTCAGCATCTGTTCTATCTGTTTATGAATGGTGCGCAGCTGGTTTGAAAACACACGCAGCATTTTCAAAATCAGCTGCCTGTTGCCGCCAAGCACCTGTTCAAACTCGGATATGGTAAGCACGATGGCTGTTGCCTGCGACAGCACAGTTGCCGTTTCTTCCCGGGGAAAATGGCCGAGCGCAGATTTTACGCCAAAAAACTCACCTTTATGTATGTTCTCCGTTACCGGCGTACGGCTTGCAAGATCCATGCTCGTCAGAATAACCAGACCTTCCTGCAGAATAAAAATACGATCGTCCTTATCCCCTTCAAAGTAAATAATAGAACCTTTTGTGAAATGTACAGCCTTTGGCATAAATGTTTACTCCTTACGTATGCGGTTCATGTTTTACCGATAATGAGAACAAAAAACAACCGCTATATTACATTTTTCGGCCGCAGAAGATAAAAAGTCCACTGCATCCCATAAAACAAAACGCAGCTTTATGCTATTATACCGGCATGATTGATCTGCATACTCATTCCACCGCTTCTGACGGGCTGTATTCGCCAACGCAGCTCGTAGAACTTGCAGTCAGCCGCGGGCTGACTGCGCTCGCTCTTACGGACCATGACACCGTACATGGTATTGCCGAAGCAGAAACAGCGGCCCGCTCCGGCCCCATAACATTTATTCCTGGCATTGAGCTGCATATCGAATGGCATCCCGGAGAGTTTCATCTGCTCGGCCTGGGACTTACCGGCATATCGCAAAAGCTTACGGAAATTATCTCACATTTGGAACAAGGGCGCAAGAGCCGCAACCAGGAAGTAATACAACGCATGAAGGATGACGGCTTTCCTGTCTCTGAGGAAGAAATAACCGAGCTGTATCCCGACACCATCATCGGACGGCCGCACATTGCCGCCTATCTTGCCGGAAAACAGATCGTGAAAACGCGCCAGAAAGCGTTTGATCTCTACCTTGCGCAGGGCCGACCATATTATATAGAACGAAAAGGCGCACAACTCACCGAAGCGATAGAGGCGATCGTTTCAAGCGGCGGCGTGCCCGTGCTCGCACATCCGCTTTCCCTCTATCTGTCGTGGAGCCGCCTTGATTCCTTTTTCGCAGAGATAAAAGAACAGGGCATTGCAGGCATTGAAGCGTGGCACCCGGGAGCGCGCGCTGCCGAGTGCGAGCGCCTTGAAAAACTTGCACGAGAACACGGCTTTTTTGTTACGGCGGGCAGCGACTTTCACGGCGAGCAAATCCGCCCCGACAGAAAACTGGGATACACTGCAGGAGGTGCTGCAATCTCAGACCGCTTTTTTACGCAGGAACTCAATCCGTATCTCGCCGTGCGCACAGAGGCGAAACATTGACCATGCGCACAGATACACCGCACGAAAACGGCCGCAGGCTGCATCAGACGATTTTTTCGGAAGAGCCGCACCGCCGCACGCACACAGAAACAAACGCTGACGCGGGCGCCATTCCCTGCGCCGCAGTAACGGCGGGAGCCGTCATTCTGGAAAACGGGGGCGAAACATACCGCGCCGAAGAAACCGCAGTGCGCGTGGCCTATTCGCTTGGCGCGGAGAACGCCTCGGCGTTTGTAACGCCGACAGTCGTGATTGTATCAGCCGCCGGTAAAAACGGCCGGTATTACACGCTCATCAGGCGCATCACACGCCGCGGCGTCAACCTGACAAAGATCGCCAATGTAAACGC
>DXHG01000141.1 GCA_019113455.1 Candidatus Treponema faecavium
ACGCGGAACACGCCGAAAGCGTTTCTGCGGCTGCGGCGCAGCCGGAGCGGAAAGAGCGCAGCCGCACTGCAGAAAAGCCCGTGATTTCCGTTATTGACGAGCGCACGCAGCCGGCGGTGCAGGACGCAGGGCAGCAGCCGCAGGCGGGCATAAAGACGGACTTTGCCGGAAACGGAACGGCGCAGATGAGTCTGACGCTGAGCAGCGGGCACGGCATCTCTGCGGCGGCGAGCCGCGCCGCGGCACAGGAACCTGCGGGGGCTTTTTCTTCGATGCTTTCTGCACAAATCGGCGCGAATGCCGCTGAATTTGTAAAAACCGGTTCCATTATTCTTCGAGACAACAACTCCGGTTCAATCAATCTTGTTCTGCATCCTGAAGAACTGGGAGATGTTAAGATAAGTTTGAAACTGACCGATAAAATAATAGCCGGACATATTACCGTCGCTTCGCAGGAAGCGTATACCGCGTTTAAGAACAATATTGAAGTTCTGCGGCAGGCGTTTGTTTCAAGCGGGTTTGAGGCGGCAGGCTTTGAGCTTTCCTGGTCGGGAAGCGGGGCAGAGCAGCAGGAAAGCGGACAGGGATACGGCGGGCATGGCAGGTACCAGGGGCTTGCGTACGCGGAAGGTATTCCCGACGCTGTTGGAGTCGGTTCTTCTGCAGAAAAAAGATATGCAGATTCCAGTCAGTACGCCGTTAATGTAATGGCGTAGTATTATTTGTAAATAAGGAACGGAGCGGCACATGGAGTTAAACACTACAATGAGCGCTAGTGAACAGGCACAGACGCAGCAGGCTGTGAATATGTTCAACAAGACGCTTGCGGTAAACGGACGTACTGCAAGTCAGGAACTGGGCAAGGATGATTTTCTGAAGCTGTTGTTGACGCAGTTGTCGCATCAGGATCCGACTGCTCCGATGGATAACACGCAGTTTATTGCTCAGATGGCGCAGTTTTCAACGCTGGAGCAGATGACTAATATGAGCGTTGGCTTTAATCAGTTATCCAATCTGCTGAACACATCGGACGCGGTTGCAACGATGGGCAAAACCGTAGAAGTTGATACGGGAGCCGGGACGGGCGTTACCGGAGTTGTCGAAGCGGTGGTTCGCGGGGAACGGCCGCAGGTGCAAGTCAATGGCACATTGTATGATGCAGAGAGCATCAAAACTGTATACGCAAATTAAAAGAGGGTAGCTATATGATGAGATCGCTTTATGCCGGTGTGTCCGGTATGCAAAACCACCAGACGCGTCTTGATGTTATCGGCAATAACGTTGCAAACGTCAATACGACTGGTTTTAAACGGGGTCGGGTGAACTTTCAGGACATGATTTCTCAGCAGCTCTCCGGCGCTTCAAGCCCGACTGCTGAACTTGGCGGCGTTAATCCGCAGGAAGTCGGTCTTGGCGTAACAACCGCGAGTATAGACACGGTGTTTACACAGGGCAATCTGCAGTCTACCGGTATTTCTACCGATGTTGCCATTCAGGGAAACGGTTTCTTTATTCTGCAAAGCGGAGATGAAACATTTTATACGCGCGCCGGTGCGTTTGGCGTTGACAGAGACGGAACGCTCGTTAATCCGGCAAACGGTATGCGCGTACAGGGCTGGATGGCACAGGATATAAACGGCGAGATGGTCGTGAATACCGCCGGTTATACCGAAGACCTGATTATCCCGATTGGTGCAAAGGATCCGGCAAAAGCGACTGTAAACGTTAATTATTCGTGCAACTTAAACAAAAACACGCCCGAAATCCTTGAAGGCGCGAGCGAGGCAGATATTCAGCGCGGTACTTGGGCAACCGAGTTTCAGGTATATGACAGCTTTGGCAACGAGCATAACTTAAATATTTCATTTACGCGCGTGCCTGATACGCCGAACCAGTGGCAGGCAACGGTTACTGTTGACCCTGAAAACGAAGTTGCAACGCAGACGCGGGTAGGTCTCGGCACGACCGACGGCGTGGAAAACACGTTCCTGATTAACTTTGACAACACGGGAACGCTTCAGTCCGTTACCGATTCAGCCGGAAACGTAACAAACCCGGAAGGACAGGTTATTCTGCAGGCGTCGTTTGACGTTGCCGGTGCAAATCCTGATGAAGAGGGAAACCCGTACCGCCAGACGCTGAATATCAATCTGGGCACTATCGGAAGCCAGCAGAATACTATTACGCAGAGCGCTGCGCAGAGTTCCACAAAGGCGTATTCGCAGGATGGATACGGCATGGGTTATCTTGAAAACTTTAAGATTGACTCCACCGGAACGATAACCGGCGTATATTCAAACGGCACGAACCGCACTATCGGTCAGATAGCCCTCGCATCGTTTACGAACCAGGGCGGTCTTGAAAAGGCCGGAGACAATACGTATGTGGAATCGAACAACTCCGGCATCGCAAACATCGGTGTTTCGGGCGTTGCCGGCAAAGGTTCTCTGATGTCGGGAGCATTGGAGATGTCAAACGTTGACTTAACCGAGCAGTTTACCGACATGATTGTAACGCAGCGCGGTTTCCAGGCAAGTTCAAAGACAATTCAGACGGCTGACGTTCTGCTTGATACGGTGCTGAATCTTAAGCGCTAATCATAATACAAGAGTAAAAATCGTATGAACAAAAAAGACTGTTTCGTATGAAACAGTCTTTTTTTTCGCCGTTGACGCGCCAGAGCGCGCCTGTATCAGCGGAACAGCGCCGTAGAATAGTAGCGGTCCGCGCTGTCAGGGAGCAGCGCAACGATTGTCTTGCCCGAAAAAGCGGGCTGCTGTGCCGCTTTAATGGCTGCATGGAGCGCTGCTCCCGATGAAATGCCGGTCAGCACGCCCTCCTTGCGGGCGAGCAGTTTTGCCGCGGCAATCGCGTCGTCATCGGATACGGCGGCAATGGCGTCGTATACTCGGCGGTCAAGGATTTTCGGGATAAAATTGGAGCCAATGCCTTGTATGCCGTGCGGCCCCGCGGTTCCTTTGGAAAGCAGCGGTGAGCGTTCCGGCTCAACGGCAATGACTGTAATTGCAGGATTATGCTGTTTAAGAAAGCGGCCCGTGCCGGTAATGGTGCCGCCGGTGCCCACTCCGGCAACAAACACGTCTATGCTGCCGTCTGTGTCTTCCCATAATTCAGGGCCGGTCGTTTCCATATGTGCACGCACGTTTGCTTCGTTTTCAAACTGCCCTGCAATAATGCTGTTGGGAGTAGTGCGCGCAAGCTCTTCAGCCTTCGCCGCCGCCCCCGCCATACCCTCCGCGCCGGGAGTAAGGACAATTTCCGCACCGTATGCGTTGAGCAGCCGCCTGCGTTCTTCGCTCATCGTTTCAGGCATTGTGAGGATGAGCCGGTAGCCCTTGGCAGCGGCGATCGCGGCAAGCCCTATGCCGGTATTGCCCGACGTAGCTTCAATAATGGTGCCGCCTGCACGCAGCGCGCCGGAACGTTCCGCATCTTCAATAATAAAACGCGCGGCGCGGTCTTTGACGCTGCCTGTCGGATTCAGATATTCCAGCTTGACCAGCAGTCTGCCTGTTAATCCAAGCTCGCGCTCAATCGTATGCACGCGCAGCAGCGGCGTGTGTCCTGTCAGTTCGTATGCTTTTGAAGCGATATGCATAGCTTTGCTTCCTTAATATGTGCTTATTTCCGCGCAACGATAACCATCGTGCGCGCCTTATGATTATATGGAGAAAAATCGAAATCGCCGTATATGTCCGCCTGCGTAAAGCCATTCGCCAACACGAGCCGCTGCAGCTCCACAGCCGAGTACAGACGCTGCACAAATGTGTGCTCAGTGCGGTTTCCCTGCGAATCGATAAGTATCCAGCGCGAACGCAGTCCTTCCCATGCGCCTTCAACGCTGAATTCGGTGAGCACCGTTTTATTGGCGCGTTCAAACCACTCGCCTTCGGTAAAATCCCGCACGGCGATTTCCCGAGAAAGGCACTCAAAGATAAAATACCCGCCGTCTTTTACCGCAGCGGCGATATGCGCGATAATAGCTGCATCCTCCTCAATCGCATCGCAGTAGCCGAACGATGTGTAGAGATTGACCGCAGTGTCAAACGGCGCATCGGGCTCCCAGTACCGCAGATCGGCGCGAATGAGCGTCAGGGGAACGCCTTCGCTCTCTGCCGATTCCTGCGCCGCGTCAAGAAACGGCTGCATGAGGTCAACGCCGGTTACATCAAGCCCGCGCGCGGCAAGCTCCACGCTGATGCGTCCGGGACCGCACCCCGCGTCAAGTACGCGCTGCCCCTTTCGCAGCCCCGCGATTGCGCAGATATAGTCGGCAACGGCAGGTGCTTCGGCCCAGCGTTGCGCGTCAAACATGACAGGCCCATAGTTAAGCCAGAATTCTTCGTTTTCAAACCATTGTTTTGTATGCATGGCGCGTGTCTCCTCGTTATATACTGGTTAAACAACAAAACAGCGCCGTTTGATACAGCGCTGTGATTTTTCTGCGCGCGGGCTTGGTTTTCCTGCGGTTTCCCCGCAGCGGCCTGCAAAAGAACCAATCCCGCATACAAGCGCAGAGACCTGCGAAGAAAGACCGTGTGCGTACAAGCCGCAGAACATGGGACAGCGGCAGTAATATATTGTTTAATCAAAATCTCAGTTACTTTTAAAGTAACTAACCTTGATTTTTCTCACAGAACGTTCTAAGATAGTTTTAAGATTAAATAAATAAAATAGTATAATAATTTCTCAGGTTGATTTGGAGGAGTCCGGCTGTGAAAATACAACGCCGCGTCTATGTGTTTGCTGATTTGTCTGTATGGGTTCCCGTCTGCGTATTTTTTGCACTGGTGTTTTTTCTGCATCCGTTTGCAGCCGGACAGCTTGCTAACGTATTGCTGCATCCCGGAACGCTTGTGTGCCTGCTTATTACCATCTGCGGTCCGCTGGTGCTGAACGCGCTGCTGCTCCGTCCTGACCGCCTGCGCGCCGAGACGGATTCTGCTTCGGCGGCCGGAGAGTTAAATAAACGGCTCAACACGATAACCGTTGCCGTTCTTGCTGAACCGCTGCTGCTTAATCTGCCGCTGTGCCTGTGCCTGTTTTTCCTTACGATGGGGAGCGGCTTTTTGCTGCATCCGGGCTTTATCATTATTGTGCTTGCCGGCGCGGCATGTCTGTTCGGACAGCTGTTTTTCATGCTCTTTATCCAAAGCCTGGAGCGCGCCGCGTGTGATATTCCCATTGTGGAGGAATTTATTTCGTTTTCGTTTTTCCGGCGCACGATTGTAACGATGTGCCTGAGCATCTGCGGCCTCGTACTGCTGAGCATATCGCCGTTCTACGTGTTTGCCGATGTCGCAGATCCGGTCGTTATCGTCAACCGGTACTTTTTGCCGATTGAGGTTGTCTGTTTCTGTGTGATGACGGTGAATATCGGACTGATCCTTTTGACGCAGCACCGCCAGATACGCACAATACGCATCAGGCACGAACAGAATATGAACGGCGACTATACGGCGCGTACGGTTGCCGCAGAAACGCGGGATGACGTTGGGCTTCTGATTCAGGCGTCAAATACCGCCGCGGGCAGTGTGCGGGAACTGCTGCACACGTTTAAAAACCATATCGTTGCGTCAGACGATGATGCGCAGGGACTCGCATCGGCGATGGCGGAAACAAGCTCTGCGATAGAGGCCATTTCAGAGAATATCGTGTCGGTAAAAGGCACGGTGCTTGAGCAGTCCGCCGGCGTTGAAGAAGCGCAGTCGATATTCGGGCAGATAGTAAAGCGCATCGATACGCTTGACGACAGCATAAACCGGCAGGCAGAGGCTTTATCGTCCTCTTCCGCGGCGGTTGAACAGATGGTTGCGAATATTAAATCTGTATCTGATATTATGGAACAGAATTCGCAGACTGCCAATACGCTCGAGCAGGCGTCAAGCGAAGGGCAGAAGCGGGTGGCGCTTTCCGTTGAAACGTCAAAGCGTATTCTTGACGAGTCTTCTTCCCTGATTGAGGCGAGTAAAATTATTCAGACAATTGCGAGCCAGACGAACCTGCTTGCGATGAACGCGGCGATAGAAGCGGCGCACGCGGGAGAAAGCGGCCGCGGCTTTTCCGTCGTCGCAGACGAGATACGAAAGCTTGCAGAAGAATCAAACACGCAGGGCAAAAAGATTGCGACGCAGCTGAAAGCGTTTGAAAGCTCTATCGGCGAAGTTGCCGCGCACACGGAAGATGTGCAGAAAGAATTCTCTTCAATACAGAAACTGACGCAGACGGTGCGTGATCAGGGCGAGCTTGTCAAACGAGCGATGCAGGAACAGACAGAAGGCAGCACGCAGGTGCTTGCCGCGATGCAGGAGATAAATAACCTTTCTGAGGACGTGAGAAGCGGTTCTTCCGAGATGAAAACCGGCGGCGCCGAGATTATCGCGGAAATCAGCAAGCTTGCCGAAATCACGCAGGATCTGTCAAACGCGATGAACAATATCACCTCGTCATCAGAAGAAATAAAGCTTGCCGCGTCGGACATCACCGACCGGACGGTTAAAAACAAAATCAACCTTGATAATCTGCAGGAAGCAATCGGGCGGTATACGATCTAGTGTTATGCCTGCCTGCGGGTGCAGGCAGGCTGCTGCGTAACAGCAGCATTACACATGTATGCTTGGCTTGGCTGCGGTGTGCACCAGCCGGCAGCAGTGCGGTCTTATCAATGCGGCGCATAGACCGCGCTGCCGGTTATTGCATATTATGACTGCTGTCCGCTGTACTGCTGCAGCAGTATCAGTTCCGGGCGGTACTCAAAGTGCATATTGTCCCAAATGCCCCATTTGCCGCCCCAGATAAAGCCTTCCGACTCAAAAATGCTGATAACGGCGAGCGGCGGTATCCAGCGGTCTTCAAGCGGGATAAGCATCCACTCGTCATTGCCTTTGTTTTTTTCCCAGTTCCAGTACACGATTTCTCTGCCCCAGCCTTCGGGGAGCACGTCGATAGCAAGCGCGTAGCTGTGAAACGAGCGGCTGCCTGTGTCGCGTATTTCCCGCCACAGATAGCCGTCCGTGCGAGAAAGCGTCTCAACGAATTCGGCTGTTTCTGCGTCGGTTCTCGCACGCTGCGCTATTTTTTCTTCCACGCGCTCAAGCGGCTCAACGATTTTTTCGTGAACGGTTACATACTTGCCGAGAAACAGAACTGTCTGAATATGCTCTTCTATGGAAGCCTGCGTCGCGCTGTCGTAAATCGCGTCGAGAAAGCCTGGGTACTGCAGCGGCGCATTGCGTCTGTTTTCTGTGTCTCCGCTTCGGCTGTAGCGGGCAATGTCTTCCTGCGTGAAATTTGCCGGATCAGGGATTTCTGTGGGGTACGGATAGACAAGCGTGCGGTATGAATCTGCTTCGTCAAGGAGTTCTTCGGGCAAAAGCCTGCCGCCCGCCCAGTAAAAAAGCGCTGCTCCGTCTGCGGTTGGCACGCGGATAACCCAGTCGCGCCGCTCAATATCGTAACCCGCCTGCAGCTGCTCGTTTTTATACGCATTTACGACTGCGCGCACGGCGGGCGGCACGGGCGGTGTTATTTCCTGTATCTGCGCAGGCAGCAGAGATGCGGCCGCAAAAAAAATACAGGCGATTGATGTATGCAGAACAGTACATTTTTTTATAGAAAAAAACATGACGAATAGTATACTTGAGATATAATCAAAGTCAAGTATTCGCAGTGTGAGTAAAAATATGCGCCGGTTTTTATCGCGTGCGCCGCACGCCCTGTTCCGGCGGAAACACATTGACGCGCGTTATCCGGCAAAGTGTTCGTAATTAAAAAAGAAATCCTTCAATACAAAATTTGCCGATGGCTAATTTACAATTTGCCGATGGCTAAATTTTATTTTGCCATGTATCAGACATGAATTTTGCCGATGGCCAGCGGTGCACTTGCCGATTGCAAATTTTTTGTTTGCCGACGGCAAATGAAACGTTTGCCGTCGGCAAGTGTCTCGCTGGCCGATGGCAAAATTCTTACCGGATAAACGGCAAATGTAAATTTTGCCACCGGCAAATTTTGTATTACCCATCGAGGCTTGGAAATCTGCCAGGTCTGGAACGTAAGCTGCAAGCCCCAGTACCGGAAAAGGAGAGCGGGGGGCTGCGCCTGCTGCGCGGACCAGCGTCTGTTTCCTCCCCAAAACAAATTACAGAGAATAACAAAGCATAAAACACGGCGGTTCTGTCATTGCCGCATATGCAAAAAACAAAAAAACTTTCGCAGCAGCAGTTCAGCCCAGTCAGAAAAAGCAAATGTAACGCTATAGAGAAAGTACGCGTCCATACAAGCCGCATTTTTTCTGTAGGGGTATCCATATGGATGACAGCAGGAGTTCAGGGGTGCTTGACACATGTGCGGTTTTCTGCAATACTCATAACATGACATACACAGTAAGCCTGCTGCTATCAGATGATTTTCTCGTTCTGCCGTGAGTATTCAGGTACTGTGTGTTATCTGTACATAACAGACCCGCTGCTTTTCGGCAGCGGGTCTTTTTATTTGCGAAAAGGAGTCATACAATGGCAAAATACGTACCATTCGGAAAAATTCCCCTGCGGGACAGAACCTGGCCCGACAATGAAATTACGCACGCGCCGGTGTGGTGTTCCGTTGATCTGCGCGACGGCAATCAGGCGCTTGCCGTTCCCATGAATGTGGAGCAGAAACTTGCGTTTTTTGATCTGCTGGTCAATATCGGTTTTAAGGAAATAGAAGTCGGATTTCCCAGCGCGTCGCAGACGGAGTATGACTTTGTGCGGCGGCTGATCGAGGAAGGCCGTATACCTGATGACGTAACGATTCAGGTGCTCTGCCAGGCGCGCGAGCACCTGGTAAAAAAGACATTTGAATCGCTGCGCGGCGCCAAAAAGGCTATTTTCCACATTTATAACTCCACGTCTCCGGCGCAGCGCAAATATACGTTTAATATGACAAAAGAGCAGATTGTGCAGGTTGCCGCAGACGGCGTAAAATGCGTGCAGGATCAGCTGGGGCTGCTTGCGGGTACACAGATACAGCTTGAGTATTCGCCGGAGAGTTTTTCAAATACGGAAATCGATTTTTCCGTTGAAATCTGCGAGGCGGTAAAGGCTCAGTGGGGAGCGTCTCGGGATAACAAGATTATTCTGAACCTGCCGACGACAGTTGAATGTGCGACGCCGAATGTGCACGCTGACCAGATTGAATATTTTGCACGCCATATTACCGGCCGCGATACGGTCATTATCAGCCTGCATAATCACAACGACCGCGGCACCGGCGTCGCCTCGTGCGAGCTGGGGCTGCTTGCCGGAGCGGAGCGCGTTGAAGGCACGCTCTTTGGAAACGGCGAGCGCACCGGCAATCTTGACATCGTAACAGTTGCGCTCAACATGTACACGCAGGGCGTTGATCCCAGGCTTGATTTTTCGCATATCAGCGATGTTGCTCAAGACTATATGCGCTTTACGAATATGCCGATTCATCCGCGCCATCCGTATGCCGGCGAGCTCGTGTTTACGGCGTTTTCCGGTTCCCATCAGGATGCAATCAGAAAGGGCATGGCTGCGCGCACGGCGATGCCTGAGGATGCGCCGTGGGATATTCCGTATCTGCCCATCGATCCGCACGACGTGGGCCGTGAATATGAAGAAATTATCAGAATAAACAGTCAGAGCGGAAAAGGCGGCGCGGCATGGGTGCTGGAACAGGATTACGGTTTATATCTGCCGAAAGCGATGCATCCGGCGCTCGGCTGTGTGATTACCGAGGCGGCGGACAAGCTGCAGCGCGAGCTTTCTCCCGAAGAAATATACACGCTGTTTGCCAATCAGTGGCTTAACCGGCGCGAGCCGCTGTGTATTCTCGATATTGCCGAGACGCATCTTGACGCGCCTGCCGGAACATCAGACGCTGGCGGATCGGTTATGTGCCGTGTTTCGGTGCGCTGGCGGGGAGATACGTATACGATAGGAGACACGGGCAACGGTCCGCTCGATGCATTTGTGTCTGCGCTGAGAAAAACCCCCGTGCCGCGGTTTACGATCAGCGCGTTCCATGAGCACAGCATCGGCACTGGAAACGATACCGATGCGCTTGCGTATATCGAAATTACGACTGACTCAGGCAAAAAGTTCTGGGGCTGCGGCAAGAGTTCCAATATCGGCAGGGCCGGTATCGACGCGATTGTGAGCGCTATCAATCAGATATAATCCGGAAGAATGGCGCGCGCAGCATAAAAAAGACAGCCGGTAAAAACTTTACCGGCTGCCGAAAGGAGAGGAGGATGCAGAAAATTAGAAAGACTGTGTTTTCTTGATACGCTTTCTAAAAAAACTGCGGTGTGTTGTTGCTCTTGCAATCTATACTATCAACCGCCGTACGCAAAAAAGGTTACGGGGAAAATATAAAAATATGCTTTGCCGCGCCGGTTTCCGCTGCGGTTTGCTTTGGCTTTGCCGCACGCGCAGCGTGCAAAGTAAACCGCAGCGATATTTTGCTTTTACAATTTTGCGTTTTACTCTTGACTAATAGAGAGTGTATGTATTATAACTTATAGCCCATTTATAAAAAATTAACGGCTCATTGACTAAAGCCGGTATTTTTGTATAATTATACTAACCATGAATATCCAGTCAGATCAAGAATTATTGCTTCAAGCATATGGTTATCTGCAGCGCGGAAATCCTGAAGCGGCAAAACTTGTTCTGGAAGAGGCGCTGGCGGCGGATCTTGATAACCAGGAAATAATGTTCACGCTGCGCTGCGTTTATTTTTGGATGGAGCGGATTGCTTCCCTGCCGGAAAAAGCTTCTCCGTTTGACCGCGGCGATTTTCTGATCCAGCAGTGGAAAGCGTTTCTGTCATTTTTGCTTGAAAACGGTTCATGGAGCGAAGACCTGTATCCGCGCAGCATGTACGCGGTGCAGAAAGGGGTTTTTTCTCTCGCGCTGTCAAACTATGAACAATTGTTTAATGAGTATGGCAATGACGTCCGCGCGGAAGTGTTCAGCAAGGCGGCGCTCTGCTATAAGAAGCTCGGAGAGTACGAAACGGCGCTCAACTGCCTTGGCAGCGTCAATGAGCTCGTGCCGGCAGACGCGGCGGTATATGCCGAGATGGCTGACTGTTACGCGCTGTGCGGCGATGACCGGCGCGGCAAGGTTCTGTTTCGGGAAGCATTTTTTATGGAACCGCAGAAAATCGATGTTGTATTTCTGGATTCCAAACTTATCTGCGATTTAATTGCGCAGACTGCGGCGAAAGGGTTTAAAGATAAAGAGCTGCTCGAGTGGATTCCGGTGTACGGCGTGCTTTTTGGTGTGCTGAATGTAAAGCGGGAGCTGCGCGCCGCGGAGGCAGGACGGCTGAGCCAGATGATTTACGCGATGGAAAATGAGCTTCGGGATTCGGCAAGCAACCGCCGGTTTCTTGTTCCGCGGCTTATTAACCATTATTTTTGGCTGATAGATCATTATCTGATGATTAAGGCGGACAGGAATAAAATAAATGAAGTGCTGCTGAAAATCAAATTGCTCAATGATGATGTGTATAAAATGTATACTACATAACAGTGCGCGATGTTTGCAGTAAGGAGATTGTATGTCTGAACAGATTATTGAAAAAATCACCAGTATGCTCAACGAGGAACAATGGACTCGTGCGCTTATTTCAAGTTATTCAAAAAATAACTTTGTTGAACTGTCGTCTCTTATTGAAGAGATAAAAAGAGAAAATTGTGTTGATGAGGTAAAGACGAAGTGCGATGAGCATTTGGCCCATGCAAAGAACAGTATTATTGCGCTGTATTTGTCCGGCATGATATCGCTGCAGCGGGGCAGTCTTGATATTTCGCCGTTGGTGAGCCTCATCGATATTTTTCAGGAAAACCATAAAGGAAATATCGTTGAATATTTGTGCGAAGCGATACTTGATGAGGATTCAGCCAATCGCTTTGCGCTGCGGAAACTTGCGGACTGCTACCGTGAAACCGGCGATGACCGTATCTGGAATATATACGAGCGCATTGTCAAAATCGACCATGAAGAAGCGGATCTTGCTAAGCTGCTTGCGGAGCATTATGAGAAGCTTGGCGATATGGAAACGGCGATTGATTATTATAAAAAGGCCCTGCACCGGTTTGTCAAAAATAAGTCTGAAAGCCAGGTAAAAGAAATGTGGTCAAAGCTTGCCGCCCTGATTCCTTATGAGATCGATTTCTTCTATCTCGTTGACCGTACTATTGAAAAAACAATCAGTAAAGATAAGAGCGCCGTTTTGCTGCAGGAGCTTTACGGGTACTATAAGGATAACCAGGATTGGGATACCGCAATCGGCATCCTTAAACGGATTCTTGAGATAGACGAAAAAGACAACTGGGCGCGCAAGGAACTTGTGGAATGTTTCCGCGGCAAATATGCGGGGCACAGCCATCTTGAAGAGTATATCCGTATTTCCAGTCTGGGACCAAGTTTCCGCAATGTGAACGAGGCTATTTCCGATTTTGAAAAGCACATCGCGTTTGATGCCAAAAACTATGTGTTTCACCGTACGTGGGGTGTCGGCATTATCAAAAGCGTGAAAGGCGATATACTGACGGTTAATTTCGGCAAGAAAAACGGCGTGCGTGAAATATCGCTGAAAATGGCGGTCAATGCGCTGCAGCCGCTCAATTCGCAGCATATCTGGGTACTGAAGGCTACGCAGTCAAAAGAGCAGCTTGCAAGAAAAGTCAAAGAAGATAAAGTCTGGGCGTTAAAAACCATTATCAGGAGTTTTAATAATAAGTGCGATTTTAAACGCATTAAGGCTGAGCTTGTGCCGAGTATTTTAACGCAGTCTGAGTGGACAAGCTGGAATGCGGCGGCGCGCCGGATACTGGAAAGCGATGCTGCGTTTGGCATCGATCCGAGCGATATCTCGCTGTACACGGTGCGGGATCGGGCTATTTCGCAGGAAGAAAAGCTGTCCAACGAGTTTAAAGCGCAGAAACAGTTCTTTGCGCGTATCGATATTCTCATGAAGTTCAATGAAGAAGCGGATACGGAATCAGAGCTGTTTGCGGATATGTTTTCGTATTTTGTCGGGTATCTTAAATCATTTAAAGCGGTTAATGAGCAGGTTATCGCTTCATTTTTGGTTGTTCGCCGCATAGTCAGCGAGCATCCGCATCTGAATCCGAATATTCAGTACACATTTGCGCAGCTGTTTGATGAAATAGAAAATCCGCAGGAAATGTATCTCGCGCTGAAAGATACGAAAAACACGTCGCTGCGCAGGGATTTTCTTTCGTGCATCAGAAAACTGCTGCCGAATTGGGTTGACGTGTATATCGAGCTCTTTCCGACTGTGCTGCAGGACGACATGCTGACAAGCCTTTTGAACGACGGGCAGGAGGATAAAGTGCGTCAGCTGGCTGTCTGCTGTTTTGAGGATTACCGCAATTACCGGGAAGCTGTCGTTTATTTTATCAATAAATGTTCCGATAAAGACTGGTTTATGCAGGCCGGTATTTCGTATGAAAAACAGCTGATCACGCTTATTCATATTCTGGCGCTCGCGTATCGTGAGATTGAAAACCATGTGAGTACGGTGGAGAATAAGAAAATAGAAAAGCAGATTATCAAAATGCTGTTTTCAGGCGATACGCTGCTGAACTATATGCTTGACCATGACGCAGATACGATTACGCGGCTGTATACGCTTGTTGATGACGTAAAAGAGCTTGACCCTGCGATTAAGAATATTATGCGCAATCGTATTCAGGAAAAATATCCTGACTTTAAGTTCTTCAGCAGTGAGCAGAAGACTGTTGCGCCGGTGGGCCTGATTGTTACAGCGCGCAAGATGAATGAAAAGAAGCAGGAGCTTGAGCGCTATCAGACTGTCGAGATTCCGGCAAATTCTAAAGAAATAGGTGATGCGATAGCATTGGGCGACTTAAGCGAAAATGCTGAATACAAGGCAGCCAGAGAGCGGCAGAGCTGGCTGAACAGCCGCGTAGCGAAACTGCAGGAAGAGATAAGCGAGGCGCAGGTATTCGATCCTGCAATGGTTACGACGTCCCGCGTGTCGTTCGGTACGGAAGTTACGTGGCACGACAACATAACTGACGAGGATAAGACGTACACGATACTTGGGCCGTGGGAATCGTTTCCCGCTAAAAACATCATTTCGTACCGTTCGCCGCTTGGCGGAAAACTGCTCGACGCTAAAGAGGGCGAAACGAGGAAGTTTACCGCCAACGATCATGAGTACGATATTACGATAAAATCAATAAAAATCGCTGATTTCTGATTGTCTGCATGCCGTGCCGCTTAGATATGTAAAGCGGCGCGGTGCAGCAAAACGGCGCGCAGGACTTAACACCGGCGCGCCGTTTTTTTTGTCTGCGTCGCCGCTGCCGGCGGAGTTTTATTGCGTTATTCCGTGTGAGAGCCGCCAATCTGCGTACAGCGCCGCGCCGAGCATACCGGCTGCGTCTCCCAGCGCTGCCAGTACTATCCGGCAGCGCTCTCGGGGAATCGCAAGCGCGTGTGCGGCAACGATGCTGCGCGCCGGACCAAGAAGCCGTTCTCCGGCAGCAGCCATGCCGCCGCCGATGATAATGAGCTCGGGGTTGTATAAGTTGATCACATTTACGAGTCCCCAGCCTAAAAGTTCTCCTGTTTCGCACATAGTGCTTTCGGCGGCTGCATCGTGCAGGTCATAGGCCTGTGAAATCATGAGCGCTGTTATCTTTTCCGGATCACCCTGCACCCATTGTGCCACAACGCTTGACTGTCCGGCAGCGAGCTTTTCTTTGAATGTGCGAACCATGCCGCGGGCGGAAACATAGCGCCCAAGGCAGCCGCTGCTTCCGCAGCTGCAGGGCCGCCCGTCATGAACCATGTGCATATGGCCGATTTCTCCGGCGCTTGCTGTTGCGCCGCACAGTACGTGCCCGTCGGCAATGACCGCGGCTCCAAGCCCTGTTCCCAGCGTAATCAGCACGATGTTTTGTTTGCCTTTTCCGGCCCCATACAGCCATTCGCCGTAGAGATTGACACGCACGTCATTGTCTATGAACACAGGCAGCGGTATGCGTTCCTGCAGCCAGCTGACAATGGGTACGTTTTTCCAGTGCGCGAAATTAGGAGAAAAGAGCGATACGCCGGCTGAACTGTCAAGCAGACCGGGAATACCCATACCGATGCAGGCAGTATCAGCAAGCGGTATACCGCTGAAATCGAAAACGTTTGTAATTTCGGCATGTATGCGCTCAAGTATATATTCCCATGCATCGTCAGACTGCACCGGTGCGCGCCGCTCATATATTTTTGTATAATCAGGTTTTCGATATACAGCAATTTTAAGATTGGTTCCCCCTAAGTCAACGCCGATACTGCAGTGTTTCTCCTGCATAGCTGTGCCTCCCGATTCATATATGCACAGTGTGGTTCGAGTATACTGCAGCCGCTGCCGCAGAGCAACCTGCGCCAACGGCTCCTCGCGGGAAATCCGCGAAGAAAACAGTGCGCGTACACACGCAAAAAACACCGTGCACTGAACTGCAAATTGGGTCCTGCAGCATGCAGCGTAACCGCCGCCGTGGCGTTTATACGTCATTTATTGCCTGTTTGTCCAAAATGTGATACAGTCTCCTGCGTATATTATATGAGAGGTGTGATAGTTATGGAAAAACAAGCAGGGCGGGAAACGCTTGCAAGCAGGCTTGGCTTTATTCTGCTGTCGGCCGGCTGCGCAATCGGATTGGGCAATGTCTGGCGGTTCCCGTATATTACCGGCCAGTACGGCGGCGCGGCGTTCGTGCTGATTTACCTGGTGTGTCTGGTTATTCTGGGACTGCCGATTATGGTGATGGAGTTTGCAATCGGGCGGGCCTCGCGGCAGAATATCGGGTTATCGCTTCGCACGCTTGAACCTCCGGGAACAAAATGGCACGTGTACGGCCCGCTTGCCATCGTGGGCAACTATTTCCTGATGATGTTTTACACGACGGTTACCGGCTGGCTTTTTTCATATTTTGTGTATTCTGTCCGGGGAGACTTTGTCGGACGCGATACGGCCGGTGTTGCCGAAGTGTTTTCGTCGGTGCTTGCGGATCCCGTTCCGCAGATACTGTGGATGATAGCCGCCGTCGTTATCGGCTTTCTTGTCGTAGGGCGCGGTCTGCAAAGCGGTGTCGAAAAGATCAGCAAATGGATGATGCTCTGCCTGTTTGCCATCATGCTCATTCTTGCGATACGTTCCATTATGCTTCCCGGTGCGCACGAAGGTCTTTCTTTTTATCTGCTACCTGACTTTAGTAAAATAGCCGGCGCCGGTCTGGGAGAAGTTCTCTTTGCCGCGATGGGCCAGTCGTTTTTCACGCTGAGCTTAGGCATCGGGGCGATGTCTATTTTTGGCTCCTATATCGGCAAAAAACAATCGCTGACAGGGGAATCGATACGGATAATCATCCTCGACACATCGGTTGCCATCATGAGCGGTCTGATTATCTTTCCGGCATGTTTTGCGTACGGCGTTCAGCCTGATTCAGGTCCGAGTCTGCTGTTTGTTACGATGCCCAACATTTTTAACCAGATGGCAGGCGGAAGAATCTGGGGCGGCTTGTTTTTTGTGTTCATGAGCTTTGCCGCGCTTACAACGCTGATAGCGGTATTTGAAAACATAACCAGTTACTGGATGGATGTGCATGGCTGGAGCCGCAAAAAAGCCTGCATCGTCAACGCCTGCGCCATTATTATCTTGTCTGTGCCGTGCGTGCTGGGCTTTAACCTCTGGTCCTCGTTTGAACCGTTCGGTCCCGGTACAGGCGTGCTTGATTTTGAAGACTTTATTGTAAGTACAACGCTTTTGCCGCTGGGCTCGCTGATATTCCTGTTTTTCTGTACGCAGAAAAAAGGCTGGGGCTGGAATAAGTTCCTGCAGGAAGCGGACGCAGGAGAAGGACTCAAGTATCCCGCGTGGGCGCGCTTCTATATTACCTGGATACTGCCGTGTATCGTGCTTGTTATATTCGTTAAAGGATATATCGATATTTTCAGTAAATAACGGCACAGCCGTGCAAAAGGAAGGATATAATGCGCATGTTTCGTATCGTGTTGGCGTGTGTTGCAGGTGCGGCGGTGATTGCGTTTGCGGTAACGAAAATTACCGGCTGCGATAGAACTATTGCGGCGCTGCTGCTTGCCGCTGCTGTTTGTCTTGCCACTGCTAATCTGGTGATGTCTATTCTGCGCTGGATACGGTCAAAAGAAAAGCCGCTGTAACAGTGCTGCGGCAATAAAAAAACTCTGCGCGCCTGCCGCTGCAGAGTTTTTTTATCGTGATAAGAATTCTATCGGGACGACAGGATTTGAACCTGCGATCTTCTGCTCCCAAAGCAGACGCCTTAGCCCCTAGGCTACGTCCCGTGCGAGCGGGACCAGAGGGACTCGAACCCCCTACCTACTGCTTAGAAGGCAGTTGCTCTATCCAGATGAGCTATGATCCCAAAATAACGAGCATTAGTATATCAGAATATATGACAAATGTCAAAAGAAACATATGGTATTGCTAATAACCTTCGTGTGCGTGCGTAGCGTCAAAAGCGCAGCAAACAGGCTGCCGTAAATACCGCCTCTGCGTTATTGCCTTGCTGCCCGTGAAAGTACAGCCCGCCCGCTTGCCCGTGCCGCGGACAAAGACTGTCCTGCAGACGGGTTTGCCATCCCCTGTGCTGTATGCAGTATGCCGCCGCACCCGCTACTGTGTGTTCAGTTTTTCTATCTGTTCGGAAAGCAGCGGTATCAGCTGTTTTTTGCGCGATACTATGTCGGTCAGTATGTATACAGCGTCTTCCTGTTTGGGAAAACCGATTACCTGCAGGAACTCCCTGTTTGCCGCAATTAAGAGCAGACTTGTAAGGCGCGTGATGTCCGTTACCATAAGCGCGCAGAACAGCGCCTTAAGATTGCCGCGCTCTGCTTCCAGCTCCCGCATAAATTCGTCTTTGCGGTGCAGCACTTCGTCCGTGCTGTTGACTTCTATCTGGCTTACGGTGAACACGTGCCCGCCTTCGTTATACTCTTTCATGTCCTGATGAATAAGCTCTGCCGCGGTTCTGCTGCCGATGCGGCTTGAGGCAGTCAGTATATCCTGTCCCAGTGTTTCGATATCCAGGTCTGTAATATTTGACAGATACCGCGCCGTTTCACGATCCTCGTCAGTCGTTGTCGCCGATTTCAGCACAAGCGTGTCGGAAAGTATGCCGCACAGCAGGATACTGGCAATCTCTTTGGGAATGGCAACGCGGTTTTGGCGGTAGAGATTTGTAACGATAGTGGATGTAGCGCCAACCGGCTTATTGATAAACGTAATAGGGTAGCGCGTGTCAAAACTGCCAAGCCGGTGATGGTCAAGCACCTCGCGTATTTTATAGTTTTCGGCACCCTCAATCGCCTGGCTCATTTCGTTGTGATCAACAAGAATAATTTCAATATTGGCGTCATGCAGCAGGTCGCTTTCAGAAATAATGCCGAGCAGCGTGTTTGTGTCGTCAACGACCGGCAGGCATCTGCCCGGCGACGTCTGCAGCAGTGCGCGCACTTTGCGCAGCGTGTCGGTCGTCTTAACCGGCATCACCGTGCTGTCAGCAACCGCAGAAACCGGCACAGAATACAGTACGAGCGTTGTCGTTCCCGTCGTGTCAAACGGACTTACGAGAATAGACACGCCGTTTTTTTCGGCACGCGCGCGCAGCTCGCGGCTGGGCGTGTTTCCTGCTGTGATAATGAGCGCGCGCACGCCCGCATTTACGCAGTGTTCCTGCACCTCGGTGCGGTCCCCGGTTACGACGACGATATTTTCAGGCGGATATACCGAAAGCATTTTCTTAAACGACTCAAACTCGGAGGCAGCTGAAAGCACCGCGCACTTAAATGGCTTTTCTGCGTCGTGCACCACAACCGGCTGCGCACAAAGCGTGTCGGCAAGCAGGTCAATACTTGTAAGCGTTGCCGTCTGCTTTTGCGGATCAAGCACTTCGATAATGTTTTTGGCAAATGCGCTGTAATGCAGAAGCGAAAGATACTTGCCGTTCTTGTCCGTAACGGGCAGCACTTTTGTATACGTCTGTTCTATCTTTGCCGTAGCCCGCCAGAGCGACGAATGTTCCTCAACCGTTTCGCAGCCCTCGTGCATGTAATAGGCGACTTTCGGAATAAGATCGGGAATATACTCCGGCACCGGCACCGAAAAACGGCTGAAAATATACTCCGTCTGCGGATTTGCCTTTCCGGCGCGCGCGGCGCGGTGCTCTGAAAACCCCTGCAGCTGCTTAAACCGCGCGTACGCAGCGGCGGAGACAATAGAATCGGTATCGGGATTCCGGTGCCCGATTACATACACAGTCTTTTTCTGATTTTCTGTTTGTGTGTGCGGCATAGTATTTTCAGACATGATATTCCTCTTGTATTCTGTTATCAGTGTACTATTGATTTGCCCGTTTTACAAGGACAAAATACGCCGCACGCGGCGGCAGAAATCTTTCTTTTGCTCTTGCATAAAATAACCACCTTGCTATAATATATGAACAGATGTTCATATGAATGTAAATTATAAGCAAGGAGACTGCCATGGACAATACAGAATATGAAAACAGCGGCGCTGACGGCGTGCTGCCGGATAAGTTTGCCGTTATCGCTGAAAAAATGCCCGATGAAGAAACGCTTTTTGATCTTGCAGAACTGTTCAAGATTTTCGGGGACTCAACGCGCATAAAAATCCTTTTTGCGCTGCTTGAATCGGAACTCTGCGTGGGCGACATATCAAGCCTGCTCCGGATTACGCAGTCGGCAGTGTCGCACCAGCTGCGCATACTGAAAACAAACGGCCTTGTAAAGTACCGCAGAGAAGGCAAGGTGCTGATTTATTCGCTTTCGGATAATCACATAACGTCCATCCTGAGTCAGGGCATGGAACACGTAGAAGAGTAAAGGAGAATGGATATGAGTCAGAAACAGACCGAACACACCGCACGCGCCGCGGTTCTTGACGCGGACAGCGCATCGCACGCCTCATACGCACTCAGCGGCGAACCCCATACGCGTAACGCAGCGGGCTCCATTTCATGCGGCTGCTGCGTCTCGGAAGAAGATGCGCACGAGCACGGCGAAGAAAAAAGCCCCCTTGTGCGCATTATCATCAGTGCCGTGCTGTTTGCCGCAGGCATGGTTGTGCGCTCCGTGTTTGACGGAGCAGCAGGCGGCGCAGCGGCATATATGCCGCTTGCGTGCTTTGCCGCGTCATTTATTATTGCCGGTTATGACGTTATACTGCACGCGGCAAAAAATATCACGCGCGGCGTTATCTTTGACGAACACTTCCTTATGACTATTGCGAGTATCGGCGCGTTTGCAATCGGAGAGACGCCCGAGGCGGCGGCCGTTATGCTGTTTTATCAGATCGGCGAGGCGTTTCAGGATTATGCCGTCGAGCGTTCCCGCCGGTCTATTGCCGCGCTTTCTGCGCTGCGTCCCGACCATGCCGTAGTGCTGCGGAATGGCAAAGCAGAGACGGTAAAACCAGAAACCGTGCGCGTCGGAGAAATTATCCGCGTTTCTGCCGGAGAACGCGCGCCGCTTGACGGCGTCGTAACAAGCGGCCGTTCGTTTGTAGATACATCGGCGCTGACCGGAGAGCCGGTGCCGCGTGAAGTATCGGCCGGAACGGAAGTGCTTGCCGGAAGCATCTGCACCGACGGCGTGCTTGAGCTCCGCGTGCTGCGGGAGTACACGGAATCAGCGGTAGCGCGCATTGTAGAGCTCACTGAGCAGTCCGCACAGCGCAAAACGGTAACGGAACGGTTTATCACGCGGTTTGCGCGTGTGTACACGCCCGCCGTTACGATTGCCTCGCTGCTCCTTGCCGTGCTGCCGCCGCTTATTATTGGCGGCGGCTGGTACGACTGGATTGAGCGCGCGCTCACGTTCCTTGTTGTGTCGTGCCCCTGCGCGCTTGTTATTTCTGTTCCGCTGGGATTTTTCGGCGGCATCGGCGCCGTTTCCCGCCGCGGCGTGCTTATCAAAGGCAGCGCTACGCTTGAAGCGCTCGCGCGTACTGACACCGCGGTATTTGACAAAACGGGAACGCTCACCGAAGGCTCGTTTGCCGTTACGTCCGTGCACCCCGCACGCGGCGGCGGCCTCTCTGCCGCACAGCTTGCAGCGCTTGCCGCACACGCGGAGAAATACTCAGGCCATCCGGTATCTGTGTCGCTTCGCTCATACCACCACGACGAATGCTGCGGCCTTGTGCGCGTTGAGCAGTACCGCGAAGTATCCGGCAAAGGAATCAGCGCTGTTGTTGACGGCAGGCACGTGCTCGCCGGTACGGCGCGCTTCCTTGAAAGCGAAGGCATCGGCGGCATTGACCGCGCGTGCGCGGAGCGTGACGGCGGCACGGTTATCCATGTCGCATCCGACGGCGTGTACGCAGGACACATCAGCATTTCAGACGTAATAAAAGAAAACGCACGCAAGGCGATTCCTCTGCTGCGTACGTGCGGCGTGCGCAGCATCGTGATGCTTACCGGAGACAACAAAATCGCGGCGGAGCGTGTCGGAAAAGACCTGCAGCTTGACGCCGTGTACGCGGAACTGCTGCCGCAGGATAAAGTGCAGATAATAGAAGATTTGCTTGCGCAGACGGCACAGGCAAAGCGGCGCGGCACGGTGATTTTTACCGGCGACGGCATAAACGACGCGCCGGTGCTCGCGCGGGCTGACGCCGGCATCGCGATGGGCGCGCTCGGTTCAGACGCGGCAATAGAAGCCGCAGATGCGGTCGTGATGAATGACGACCCGTCGCGCATTGCAGATGCGATTATGCTTGCGCGGCGTACCGTGCGCGTTGTGATGGCGAATATCGTGTTCGCGCTCGGCGTAAAAGCTGCCGTGCTCGTGCTCGGCGCGCTGGGCGCCGTCTCGCTGTGGGCAGCAGTGTTTGCCGATGTAGGCGTGACGGTGCTCGCCGTGCTCAACAGCCTGCGCCTGCTGTATGTGAAGGCCGTACCGCAGGCATAACCCGCAGTACGTACTGTTTTGCCGCGGTACTGGAGAGGAAAGATCTCGCTTACTGCTTGGACTGCGTCCCCGCAGTAAGCGAGATCAAGCTGCAGGTTTGCGGCAGGCCCCCGCAGAGGCTCTTTACAAAACATGCGCAATCCGGTATAAGTAATAGTG
>DXHG01000142.1 GCA_019113455.1 Candidatus Treponema faecavium
TTCAGCGGCGGGAACGTCACGCTCGACTTAAACGGACACACAATAGACAGAGAGGTTGGGGGTTATGTATCAAATGGCAATGTGATTGCGGTTAGGGGCAGGCTCACGCTCACCGACAGCGCGGGCGGCGGCACAATTACGGGCGGAAATGCCCACAGTGCAGGCGGCGTGTACGTGGAGAACGGCGGTACATTCATAATGGAAGGAGGTACGATCACTGAAAACAGCTCCACTACCCATGGCGACGGTGTTTATGTCAATGGCGGCACGTTCGAGATGAAAGCCGGTATAATCACGGCCAGCAATACCGCTTTAGGCAGCGGTGTATACGTGGGCAGCGGCACATTCACGATGACCGGCGGCACAGTTTATGCCGCTGTTTCTGATCTCCCAAGAAAAGAGGACGCTTCCGGACCCATAACACAGTGGCCGCCCGCGTAATAGCAGCTTGCAGCCAGAATAAAAACGAAAACCCGCGTACAGGCGAAGAAACTTCTCGCGGGGCCCGCAAAAACATCAGCCGCGAGCAAAACACAGCAGACCTCTCAGTGCTGAAAGAGCGGGAGCTCGCTTACAAGAAGTCCGCAGGTCTGCGACTGGAACAACGCCTGTGCTCGCAGGTTCCTTTTCCTCCCCAGAAAAGCACATTACAGAGAATAACAAAGAGCAGAAAAAGAACAATAAAAGCCGTGCAGATGTCATCTGCAAAAATGAAACGCGCGCACCCTGCAGCGGCTGCTCAGCTAAAACAGTCTTCCTGTAAAGAAATACGGACCGCCGCGCGCCAAAAGCGGCAGTATATTAGGTATACCGGCAGCTGAAACAGCGCTCCCGTACCGGAAACGGCGCGGGAGCAGCCCGCCTGCGCATGGCGCGTCGCGCCGAGCGGATACGGGCGTGTTCAGTATTCGCCGCATACCACGCACACGGAAGGCGCGCACAATACACCAGCACGTTTTCCGTACAAGGAGCCGTTATGGCGCTTTTTATTTCCACCCGGGAAAATCAGTTTTATTCAGCGAAAAAGGAATTTTTCTTTCGCAACCGGTATTCCGGCATTGTTGAAACCGAAGAGCTTGTGCGCCGCATTGCGGAAAACAACACAACACTGACGCAGGCGGATACGCTTGCGTGCATGGATGTTATGGAAGATGTGGTGCTTGAACTGCTCGCGGACGGCAAACGCGTGCGCACTCCGTTCGGGATGCTCTTTCTTGCCGCTTCCGGTACGGTTGCCGAGCGGGACACACCGTTTACGCCGCACAACAGCGCAAGCGGGCACACGCTTCACCTGCGTTTCCGCGAAAATCGGCAGTTCAGCGAACGCGCGGCAGAGCTCGCGGCGGTAAACCGCGAAGAAAGCAAGGAACCTGAAACCCCGGTTATCTACGACATTACCGACGGATTCGATGAACCGCAGGCAGCGTATCAGTGCGGCGCGGTGATGAAAATTACCGGCGTGCGGCTTGGTTTTGACGAGTCGCAGAACGATGAAGGCGTGTTTTTTGCCGCTTCCGACGGGACACAGTATCGCACCGACAAGATTATTCACAACAAACCGTCGCTGCTGATTATACAGGTTCCTGACAACCTGCCTGCCGGTACGTATACCGTGCAGGTAAGCGCGCGGTGCAGCGGCTCCAAAACAGTAAGAACCGGCAGGAGCGATACGGCTGTTGCTGTTTCCGTGTAGAATATGGGCGTGATACGGCGCGTGATACGGCGCGTGATACGGCGCCGTAACACGCGTGCGGTCTGCACTTACTGACCATTTTCCTGATTCGGGCGGGCTGCCAAAAGCCGTGCCGCGTGTTCGCGCAGGTCGCCCGGGTCAAGAACGCTTTCAAAAAAGAATGATGCTTTTGTCCGGTCTGGAAGAAGCGCCTGCACGGTGATCGTATCCGCGCTGCGAGAAAAAAGCCTGAAAAGCCCGTTCTTTTTTACCGGCAGCTGTATATCGGCAAGCTGTTCCGGCCCAAAGACGGCATATTGTTCCTTAGGCGGCGCTCCCTGCATCGCAGTCCTGAACAGCGCGCTCATGGACGATTCCGAAGCGTGTACAAAGAAATGCAGCGCGCGCGCGCCAAAAATGAGCAGCCCCCATATATCGGTTTTACCCGGCGGGTATTCAAGCCCGAACGCGCGCAGCGCAGAAGGTGCGGCGCGCAGCCGCGCCATAAGCACGCGGTGTACGCGGTCGCCGTGCGTTTGTTCAAATTCCTCAGCAAACGCCTGTACGGAAGGATTATTCATTCGCATATCATAGCGTGAAGTACGCATTCCGCGCAAGATTGCGCGATGCCCTTGCCAGAGCACAGGCGGTATTGCGTATTCATATAAAACGCTGTATTGTTACGGCATAACGCATACTACTATAAGGAGGCGGCATTTTATGGAAGAAATACTGCATCTGCTGCAGGATAACGCGCGGCTGTCTGTACAGGATATTGCTGCAATGACAAAAAAAGAACCGGAAGAGGTGGAACGCATCATTCATGAGCTGGAAGCTGACGGAGTGATTCTTAAATATGCCGCTATCGTGAATCCTGAAAAGAGCGGCGAAGCAAAAGAGAAAGTACGCGCCGAAATAGAAATTCAGGTAACGCCTGAGCGGGAACACGGCTTTGACGCGATTGCGGAACGCATATACCGGTTTCCGCAGGTAAAGTCGCTGTATCTCATGTCTGGCGGCTATGATCTGCAGGTGATTATAGAAGGAGACTCTCTGCAGGAAGTCGCTTTTTTTGTCGCGCGCAAGCTTTCCACGCTGAACGGGGTAAAGAGCACAAAAACGCATTTTGTGCTTAAGACGTATAAAGAAAACGATGTGCTGTATGTAGACGACAAGAAAGACACCCGAGAAGGAGTTACCGCCTGATGAATACGCGCGCCGACCGTTTTTCCGAAAAAATACATAAGACGCCGCCGTCCGGCATCCGCAAGTTTTTTGATTTAATCATTGGCCGCGATGATATTATTTCGCTCGGCGTGGGCGAGCCGGACTTTGCAACACCGTGGCTGATGCGCGAAGAAGCGTATTACCACCTTGAGCAGGGGCATACGTCGTATACGTCCAACTGGGGGCTGATTGAACTGCGCACGGAGATCGCGCGGTATCTGACGCGCTATAACCTCGAGTACGACCCGAAGTCAGAGATTCTCGTAACTATCGGCGTTTCAGAGGCGGTTGACGCGGTACTGCGCGCGGTGCTGAATCCAGGCGATGAGATTATTATCTGCGAACCATGCTACGTGTCGTATCAGCCGCTTGCCGCGCTGTGCGACGCAAAACTCGTACATTTGGATACGTCGGCAAACGGATTCTGTCCCAGCGCGGAGCTCATAGAAGCGGCTGTTACACCGCGAACTAAAGCGATAATGATTTGCTCCCCCAACAACCCCACCGGCCGCATGATACCGCAGAACGAGCTTGAACGCATCGCCGCCGTCGTTAAAAAGCATCAGCTGTGGGTGTTTTCGGACGAAGTATACTGCGAGCTCGTATACGACGGGCACAGGCACTGCGCTATCGGCTCTCTTCCCGGCATGAAAGATTATACGGTAACGCTCAACGGCTTTTCCAAGGGATTCGCGATGACCGGCTGGCGCATCGGGTACGTATGCTGCCCTGCGGAACTCATGGAACAGGTGTTTAAGCTGCACCAGTATTCAACTATCTGCGCGCCGATTATGAGCCAGTACGCCGCGCTCGAAGGATTAAAGCACGGCTGGAACGAAGTGGAGCGTATGCGCGTGTCGTACCAGCAGCGGCGCAATCTCATGTATAAAGAACTCAAAGAAATGGGGCTTGCGGTTTCCGAGCCGGAAGGCGCGTTTTATATGTTCCCCGATATTCGTGAAACAGGCCTGTCTTCTGAGGAATTTGCGCTTGAACTCATAAAGCGCTATCAGGTAGCGGTGGTTCCGGGCTCCGTGTTCGGTTCCGGAGGCGAGGGCTATATCCGCTGCTGCTACGCGACCGATATTGATAAAATAAAAACCGCACTTGAGCACATGCGCCAGATGCTTGAAGATATACGACGCGGCGGCGCGCACGCGGCAGGCAGGCAGTAACAGACTTTGCACCCGCGCCGCCGCATTGCCGTTACGGCAGATATTCGGGGCGGATATTTTTGAGCGCCTCAAAGAGCCTGCGCTTGTGTGCGTATGAGCCGCCGGTAAGCGCGGCAAGCCGTGCGCGCGCATCTTTTCGGCCTGAATTTTCCTGATACCCGCATGTGCATGTCGCGGTGCTGTAGCTGTATGCTTCGGCGTGCTCCACAATGGCGGGAATATCCGCGTAGCACAGCGGACGTATAATCGTTACCGGATATTTCTGATACGTAAGCCGCGGCGGCATTGTCGAAAGCTCTCCTTTGCCAAGCGCGTTCATAAGCAGCGTCTCAAGCATATCATCCAAATGATGGCCAAGCGCTATTTTATTGTAGCCGTGCGCAATCGCGTAGCTGTTAAGCTCGGTGCGCCGCTGCGTTGAACACCACCAGCAGTTCATGCTGTGCCCCGGCTTGAGCCTGCCGAATACGCTCACCGACATCTCTGCAAGCGGCACACCCCACTGCGCAAACTGCCTGCGGAGCTCTGCTGACACAGGAGAACCTATATCCGCCGCAACGTGCAGCCCCGCAAACGAAAAGCGCTCGCGCCCTTGCTTCTGGCGGCACGCAAAATAGTGCGCAAGCGCCGCCGAATCCTTTCCTCCTGAAATGCCTACAAGAATGCGGTCTCCTTCTTCAATGAGGCGGTAGTCATAGACTGCTTTGTCGATAATACGGAACAGTTTTGGCTGCGGCATGTATGTTTCCTTCTATAATAACAATATAATCCACTATACCAAGCGGCGGCGCTTCCACGCGCCCTGCTTAAAGCGCAGGCTAAACACAGCGGAACGAACCGCCCAGTCAAGTATCATCGCGTACCAGACGCCCAGCGCGCCAAACCCTGTATACGCGGCAAACAGATAACTCACGCCGATGCGTATCGTCCACATCGAAAGCATAGACACAATCATCGTGAACTTCGCTTCTCCGGCGGCGCGCAGCGCGTTCGGCAGCGTAAATGACAGCGGCCAGATGAGCATACTGAACAGGCCGTGTACGCAGAACATCCTGCGCGCAAGCTGCATCGTATCCGGCTGCAAATGGAATACCGCGGCAATCTGCTCGGAAAACACAAGCAGCGGCGCGTTGAGCGCAATCATCGAAACATAGGTGATCACAAGCAGCCTGCGCGCAAAATACGCCGCTTCTTCAGGGCGGCCTGCGCCAAGGCACTGCCCCACGACGGTGAGCATCGCAAGCCCGATAGCCGCCCCGGGCAGCGTCTCAAGAGAGGCAACCGTATTCGCCGCCGCATTGGCGGCAATCGCGGTCGTGCCGAACGACGCGATAAGCGTGAGCACGACTATTTTTCCAATCTGGAACATGCTGTTCTCTAATCCGTTCGGAATACCGATAGCCAGAATATGGCGGATAATCTTGAGATCAAACTCAAACTTGCACAGCCCGTGAATGTCGATTGCCGGAGCGCCGCGGTACGGCTTGTCGCGGTAGAGCAGCGCAAGCAGCACCAGTGCGGCTGCGGTGCGCGCTGCAAGCGTCGGCACGGCAACGCCTTCTACATGCCAGCCAAGCCCGAACACGAGCAGCGCGTTGCCGCCGATATTGAGGATATTCACGAGCAGCGCGATAAACATCGACACTTTTGAGTTTCCCTGCGCGCGGAACAGCGCGGCGCATCCGTTGTAGAGCGCAATGCCTGGCAAGCTGAACAGCGTAACAAAAAAATACCGCTGGGCGCTGTCCATTACTTCTGTGTCTATATCCCCGAACACAAACGAGAGCAGCGGATAGCGGAACACGAGCCCCGCGCACATGAGCACAGCGGCCGCCGCCGTTACGGCGTAAATAAGCTGACGCGCAGTGAGCGACACCATCTTTTCGTCGCGCCTGCCGATATACTGTGCGCACACGACTGCGCCGCCGGTCGCGAGCGCGGCGAATATGTTGTTTATGAGGATATTGATGTTGTCCACGAGCGAAACGCCCGAAACGGCCGCTTCTCCAAGCGTTGCCACCATAATCACGTCCGCCATGCCGAGCGTGATTGACAAAAGCTGTTCTACAATAAGCGGCCAGATAAGGCGGCCAAGAGACGCATTTGTAAACAGCCGCTCAACCGGCGGCTGCATCGGTATCTGCTGCATACTGCACATGATATAGCTTGCACATACTTTATTACAAGCGTATTTTTCGTGTACAATACGGGTATGGCTAAGACATTTGACGACAAGAAAATCATTTATACGATGGACCGCGTGTCGCGCACTCACGGCACCAAGCAGGTGCTCAAAGACATCAGCCTCTCGTATTTTTACGGAGCGAAAATAGGCGTTATCGGCACAAACGGCTCGGGAAAATCGAGCCTGCTTAAAATACTTGCCGGCATTGACACGGATTTTACCGGAGAGACGTCCGTTTCTCCCGGCTATACGATTGGGTATCTTGAACAGGAACCGCAGCTTGAAAAAGGAAAAACGGTAAAAGAGATCGTACGCGAAGGCGTACAGGAAATCACCGCCCTGCTTGCCGAATTTGACGCGGTAAACGAGGCGTTCGGCGACCCAGACGCTGATATCGAAAAACTCTGCGAAAAGCAGGCGCAGATCCAGGAACAGCTTGACGCCGCCGACGCGTGGAACC
>DXHG01000143.1 GCA_019113455.1 Candidatus Treponema faecavium
AATTTTTATTTTTTAAATGGGAAAACTTTTGCCATCGGCAAATTGCATACAGAACAGCCGGAAACTGCGGCGCCTGCCGGCGCGGTTACAGTTGCCGGCCTTTCACCGTATTTTTGCCAGCGGACAGCGCGCGCATATGGCGCGTCTCATGCGCCAGCAGCAAAAGCGCAATGCCTGCCGCCGTGCCGTCGGCAACGGGGCCTGCATACAGCACGCCGTCAATGCCCCAGAGGCGCGAAAATATCAGAATGCCGCGCGTCGCCTTTCCGATTGAACTGAAAAAATTAGTCGCCACCGGCTGCGCGCCGTTCGTAAACATGCAGAACATGAACACGCGCAGATATCGTTCGCCGAATTCAAAATACATCTCCTGCCCCGTGCCGAACAAAGACAGAATCTGCCGCGGAAAGAGCTGAAAACAGCAGAACGCAGACACGGATACGGCATACACAATAACGAGCGCTTTTTTGAGTGCGGCTGTTACGCGTTCGTAATTGCGCGCGCCGTAGTTAAAGCCCCACACCGGCTGGCAGCCCTGCGCAATGCCGACCATTATTGCGATAAATACGACGTTTACTTTAATAATAACGCCCACGCACGCAAGCGGAATGTCGCGCCCGTAGCGGGAAAGCTCGCCGTAATAGCCGAGCGTGTTGTTCATTGTGATCTGCACCGCCATCATCGCAAGCTGATTAAAGCATGCGGCGCACCCCAGCGCGGCAATACGCTTGAGCCAGCGCAGCCGCGGCACAAAATCAGCGGGCAAAAGCCGTATCTGCTTAAAACGAAACAGATAACAGCACACAATAACGGCTGACACTATCTGCCCTGTTACCGTCGCATATGCCGCTCCTGCAATTCCCATATGCAGCCGGATGATAAAGAGCGCGTCAAGAATACAGTTTAAGACCGCGCCTGAAAGGATGCTGTACATGGCGTATTTGGGGCTGCCGTCTGCCCTGATGAGCATGCTTGCCGCTGTGCCGAATATCAGAAACGGAAAACCCGCCGCGGTAATTCCCGTATACGTCGCCGCATACTCAAACACGAGCCCGCGCGCGCCGAACGCATACATGAGCGCAGGCAGAAAATACAGCACGCAGGCGCACAGCGCCGCACCGCATATGGCCATGCACGAAATGCCCGTTCCGGCAACGCGCGCGGCAGATTCTGTATCTCCTTTTCCCAAATACAGACTGAAATTCGACGCACTGCCAACACCGAGCAAAAGCGAAAGGCCGGTGCATACCGTTACCAACGGAAACGCGATATTTGTTGCGGCGTTGCCCGCCGTGCCGATATACTGACCGATAAATATCTGATCGACGATATTATACAGCGCGCTCACCAGCCCGCTGATTATTGCGGGAACGGCAAACCGGCATATCAGACTGCCGATCGGCGCTGCTGCTAACGAATTGCTTTCCATATGGCTATGCTGCTCCTATGTGTCCGCCGTTTCGCCGCGAACTGTAAACGTGCGCTGCAAGAGATAAATCGGGCCTTCCGCATTGAAAAAGTATGAAACGGCACAGACAATAAAAAAATACGGCATGTTTTCAAAACCAAACAGCTCCGCTCCGACAAACACCGGTGCCAAAAATGTCCTTGTCGCGCTTGCAAACACTGCCACAAAGCCGAGCGCACCGGCGAAATCGGCTCCAAGCCCGAACAGCGGGCCAAGCAGCACACCGACTGACGCGCCGGCGGAGAAAATCGGCATCAGTTCCCCGCCCATAAATCCGGCGCACAGGCACACGGCTGAAAATAGTATTTTAAGCAGCCAGTCCCACCAGTATACCTGTCCGCCTGAAAAAGCCGCGGCAATCAAATTGCTGCCGGTGCCTGAGTACCGGCCGTTCCAGCATAAAAGCATAAGCACGCTGAGCAGCGCGCCGAGAACCGCGATGCGCTTATACGGATTGGGAAACAAACGGTCTATTATGCGGTGTCCGTGCTTCATGCAGTACGAAAAAATCAGGCCGACGGAACCGAACAGCAGTCCGAGCACAGCGATTTTCCACGCGGCAGAAAACGACGCCGCCTCAGCCGCGGGCACAAGCGCATACTCAAACCGCGCAAGCCCCATCCGCTTTGTAACGGCGTCTGCCGTCACGGCAGCGGTAATTGACGGAAGCATTGCGCGGTACTCAAGGCTCCCCGCCGCGAGCACTTCAAGACCGAAAAAAATCGCCGCAAACGGAGTGCCGAACAATCCTGAAAAACCGGCGACCATGCCCGTAATCAAAAAGATGCGCGAGGCCGCCGGAATACGAAGCCGCCGTGACACAGGATGCGCTATTGCCGCACCGATAATCACGGCAACGCCCTCGCGCCCCACACTCGCGCCGCAGATATGCGATATCCACGTGGCGCAGACTGCAAGCGGGACAATGCGGAGCGGAATCTGATGTTCGGTGCCAAGCCCCACTTCAAACACGAGATTCATGCCTTTTTTGCACACGCCGCCGAACCGCGAATACAGGAACACGATCAAAAGCCCTCCCGCCGCGAGAAACGGCAGCAAATACATTTCTCTGCCTGAACGGAACTCGGCAATCATATCCGTGCCGATACCGAATATTCCAGCCGCCAGACCTGCTGCCGCCCCGACGGGAATACCGGCAGCCGCAAGAAACAGCTGTAAATAATAGCTGTGTATGCCTTCGTGTACTCGTTCTTTATAATGGTCGCTTCGCTCGCTCATATGCCTGTATCCTGACTGTAAAATTGTATCACGTTTCTGATTCTCCTGCCATACGGCCGGCTGCTTCTGCCAGAGTGGCTGGTATTTGTACGCAGGCGTTTTTTCTTTCTTATTCCCTGTAAGTTATTTTCATGGAAGAAGGAAACCAGCCCGCGCAGCAAAACCCGCCGCACATACTGGAATAAAAAATACGTAATAGGGTATAATGATTTTCTATGGTAAGGAGCAACCTGCTGCAGAGTCTGTTTGTATCGGCAGACACAAAGCACATTCAAATTGAAGAAGTGTTCAGCGAACTCGGTTTTTCCGACGATACGATCGCGCATATTTTAGAAACAGAACTTTCTATAACGCCTCCCCCACGCGACAAAAATATATATATTTGTCTGTATAATTCAAACACAAAAGAAATATCCCGCTACCTTGCCTCGCTGATAAAATCCGCTACCAATTCGGTATACACGCACGCGACGTGGAATACCGAATGTACCGGCCGCTTTCTTGGATTAAACCTGCGCTGTCCGAACGAGAACGGCACTATGCTGCAGTACGAAGACCTGATTACTGAAACCGGCATATTCGGCGGCGTTGACAATCTTGAATACAGCGTATACGCGCTGCCCGTGTGCGACAGCGAATTTGAGCGCGCCAACAAACTGATTCAGCTGCATTTGAGCTCCCATATGCGGTTCAGCATTGTCAAAATGATTCTCGCCGGTATTCCCTATCTGATGACGGAAAAGGAACGGAAAAACACATTCGTTATTCACGGGTTTGACGTGCAGCAGCTCAAGCGCCCGGCCATGTGCTGCTCGCAGTATGTTGCCGCGGCGCTCTGTCAGTGTCTGCCGCGCGTTCTAAAGTGGTTCAAAGACAGCGACATCAATATAAACTATATCTGTCCGCATAATCTCACGATGCTTCCCGGCATACGGTTTTTATTCGGCGGCAAGGCGATTGATTTTTTGCAGACAAAAGCGGAATATGAACGTGCATACGGAGCGCTGCCCAATTAAATCCGCGGCAAAAGCTTTTATTACTCGCGTATCGTATAGATACCGCCATTATCTGCAATAAGCCGTTCGGCAAGCAGCGCCTCGGCGGCAGCCGCGATGCGTTCGTATTCAATGTGCTCAGCTTCGGCAATCGCGGCAAGCGATGCGCTGCCGCTGTGCACAAGGCTGCGCAGCACGGCGCCGCGCGCCTGACGCAGGGATCCTGCAAAGCTCGGCTGTTTTGTGTAATGTCTGCTTTTGCGGTTTGGGTTATGCACTTTCTTTTTTAATTCCGCGCCGTAGTCCATAAGCGCATAGTACCATATCCGGGGATTTTCGCGCAGCAGCGTCTGTTCTATAAGCGGCAGAATTTCTTTATCAGAGACGGCATCACGGTCTTTAAAGAAAAAGAATATGAATACGGAGCGTATGTTCGTTTCTATAAACACTTCAGGTAGCCCGAATGCGAATGCCGCGACGGCGCGCGCCGTATACGGCCCGACGCCGGGCAGCGCGTCAAGCGACTCTGCGTCCGACGGAAACACGCCGCCGTACCGGCTGCACACAATGCGGCACGCTTCCTGCAAAAAGCGCGCGCGCCGGTTATAGCCAAGGCCGCTCCACTGCGCAAGCACGTCGCTTAACGAAGCGTCCGCAAGCGACTGCGCAGTCGGAAAGCGTTCAAGCCATGCCGTGTATTTAGGCATGACGCGCTCCGTCTGCGTCTGCTGGAGCATCATTTCAGACACAAGGATTTCGTATGCGTCTGCAGTTTCCCGCCACGGAAACTGTCTGCCGTACATGCGGTAATAATCGAGTATTGTCTTTTGAAACGCGGCTGATTCTTCCGGCTGCAGCATAACGTTCCTGTTCAGCAGTGAGCGGCGGCAGAAAGCTCACCGCCGGCAAACGGTACGGCAAGGCTGCGGCGCACGAGCTCGTCAAGAATAATGCGTACAATCTGCTGAGGCCTGTACTGTGCGGTATCTATCTGCAAATCAACAAAGCCGCAGTCCGTGTTGTCTATGTTATACAGGCGCTTATACCGCTTGGTGTCTTCAGCATCGCGCATACGGGTAAATGCGCTTATCTCTTCTATATCGCCGCCCTCGCGCTGCTGAATTCGCCGCGCGCGCACATCGTCGCTTGCATGCAGATAGACTTTTAAGTCCGCATCTGACAGCATCCACACGGCAAGCCGCGAGCCAAGCACGCACGAAGACGCGCGGGCAAGCTCCACCTGCCGTGTGTCCACGATGCGGTCAAAGCTGTCGTCGCGCTTTGCCCGCTCGATAACATCGGCAAGCGAAACACCCATTTCCTGCGCAAGCGTCCTGAACGTAAAATTGATAAGCCGGATGCCGAGACTCGCGGCAAGCAGCGTGCTCACGGTCGTATTGCCGCAGCCGCTTTTGCCGGATACGGCAATGCGCACCTGCCGCCCGGCTGTAATTCTGTGCGTCTGCTTTATTTCAGGCTGTTCCACAGCGCCTCCTATTCAATATTGCGCGCCTGTTCGCGTATATTTTCAACCGCGTTTTTTGCCTCTACCACCATCTGCCCCACTTCCGCAAACTGATTCTTTGACCCAATAGTATTTATCTCGCGGTTTATTTCCTGGCACAGGAAATCGATTTTACGCCCGGGCGCGGGGTTTTCAGCAAGCTCCGAGCGCAGCGCTTGTAAGTGGCTTTTAAGACGCACAATTTCTTCATTTATAGTGTATTTTACGAGCATTGCAGCTGTTTCCTGCATGACGCGCTGCGGGTCGGCCGCATCGCCGCATATCTCTGCAAAACGCTCCGCAAGCTGTTTTTTGAACATCTCTTCCATGCGCGGCTGCCAGTCCGTAAAAAAAGCCGCGGCACGCTCAAGCACATCGAGCGCCGCAAGCAAATCGCGGCAGAGGTTTTCGCCTTCACGCCGCCGATCGGCACAGAACGATTCAAGCGCGGCTTCAAACACCGGCGCAATCATGTTCCAGTACCGCTCAGGATCGGTGTCGCGGTCAACCGTAAGCACGCCGTCCTGCGACACAAGCAGCTCAAGCGGCACTGCCGTATCCGAAAGCCCCGCCGCCAGCGCCGCCTCGGCGATCGCGGCAGCGTACGCCTTTGCAAGTCCCGTATCGCACGAGACGGCGGCGGAAAACCCTGTTTCTTTTATCCGTACAGACACATCGACTTTGCCGCGCGCCGCGTGCTTTGCAAGCAGATCCCTGACCCGCCGCTCAAGCTGTCCCAGATACGGCGGAAGCCCGATATTCACATCAAGGAACCGCGCGTTCCATGACTTTATTTCGACAGAAACTTTTGCCGTTTCAGACGTCTGTTCGCAATACCCGTAGCCGGTCATGCTTGTCATACCGCAGTATCTCCTTCGCCGTTATTTTTCAGTGAATCATAGAGTGCGCGCCCAAGTTTCCAGTTGTCTCCCGCACCCATTGTTACAAACACGCAGTCTCTGTCCAAAGTAAGAAGCTCGCTGCGCACGTCACCGTACGCGTCCATGACTTCCGCGTAATACCGTACATGCGGATGCCGCTTTGCAGCAGCCTGCGCGAGCAGCTCGCCGCTCACCTTAAAACCGTCAGCCGTCTCACGCGCCGAAGCGTATATTTTGTGCAGAATAACCTCGTCGGCGGCTGAAAAACATCCGGCAAAGCGATCAAAAAGCGCCTCGGTACGGCTGTACGTGTGCGCCATAAAATCAACAATAAGCGTGCGTTCAGGATAAAAACTCTTGTATCCGGCAAGCGTCACCTGTATTGCGCTGGGATGATGGCCGTAATCATCGATAAATACGATATCGCGGCCGTTTACCCTGCATGAGCCGATAATCTCGCTTCGCCGTCTGCCGCCTGAAAACGAAAGCAGCCCCTGTGCAAGTTTGTCGCGCTCCGCTTCGCCTGCCTGCCGCCCCGTTTCTTCAAACAGCGAGCACACAAGTGCTGCTGCTGCTGCTGCGTTCAGCGCCATGTGCCTTCCGGGCATCCGCAGCGCAAACTCAAACGGCGCAAACCGCTCAAGCGCAAAATACTGTCTGCCGTCTTTTACATCTCCAAAACTGACGCGGTACTGACCCTGTGCGCGTTCGCCGTACTGTGTCAGCCGTATATCAGGACGCAGCCGTGCCGCCGCCTGCGCGCACTCGCACGCGCCGCGGTCATCGGCGCAGTAGATAAGCTCACCGTCCTGAGGCAGCAGACAGATATACTCAACAAACGCATCGCGTATCGACTCATACGTCGGATAATAATCCTGATGATCGCTTTCAACGCTTGTAAGCACGATTTTTTTTGGATGGAACGACATAAAATGACGCTGGTACTCGCACGTTTCGGCGATGAAAAAATCATGGCCGTCGGTCAGCGTACAGCTTCCGCCAAACGAAGCGATTGCGCTGCCCGCAAGCGTCTGCGCCGCAAGCCCCATTTCGTGCGCCGCCGTGCCGGCAAGGCCGGCTGTCGTTGTCTTTCCGTGAACGCCGCAGATGCCGCAGCTGTACGTGCCCGCCGAAAAAAGCCCCAGCGCCTCGGAATACAGCAGGCACGGCACGCCAGCCTCACGCGCGCGGTGCAGTTCGGGATGCGTCTGAACAGAATACGCGGCTGAATATATCACGCACTGTACATCGGCAGTGATGTTTTCTGCTGAAAACGCCTGCGGCGCAATGCCGAGCTGCTTGAGTATTTCGTCGGTATAAAACACATCGGAAACATCGCTTCCTGACACGGATGCGCCGCGCGAAACGAGAATCTCTGCAAGCGCCGTCATTCCCGTTCCTTTGACGCCGGTCATATGTATGCGGAACCCGCGCATATCCTGCGGAAACACGAAACTCATGCCAGTATCATACTAAAAGCGCGCCCCCTGCGCAATAACCGCTGCGCTGTTGGCTGTCCCTAACCCGGAGCGCTTGCGTTTAGCCGCGCGCATCGCTACACTGGTAACCATGCCAGTCAGTATCATTGCCGAAATCGGCACCGCGCACGGCGGAAATCCGCACAAAATGCGCGCGCTCATAGACGCGGCGGCGGATTCAGGCGCCGATTACGTTAAGTTTCAGTGGGTATACGCGGACGAAATACTGCATCCCGACACGGGCTTTGTTTCGCTTCCCGGCGGTACCGTGCCGCTGTACCAGAGATTCAGGGAACTTGAAGTGCCGCCTGAGTTTTTTTCGGAGGCGCTCGAATATGCGCACAAATGCGGCGTAGGTTTTATCTGCTCTCCGTTCGGTCTTAAAAGCCTTGACGAGCTGCTTGCACTCAAGCCTGACGCGGTAAAAATCGCCTCGCCTGAACTCAACCATTACCCGCTGCTCAAAAAGCTCAATGAATACGCCGAGAACATGGGAGATTCAGCGCCGCCTGCTATTCTTTCTGCCGGCGTGTCGCGTCTGGGCGATATCGAAAAGGCGCTCGGCTGCCTCAACGCATACCAGCGGCTGCCTCAAAAAGACAGTCGGCTTGCCCCGCTTTCGCTGCTGCACTGCGTAACAGCGTACCCCGCGCCTGAAACGGAGTACAATCTCCGCACCATACAGACGCTTTCCGCCATATTCGGCGTGAGCACAGGCGTAAGCGATCACAGTCTTGACGCGGTGCTTGTGCCCGTGCTCAGCGTGATTGCAGGCGGCGTCATTATTGAAAAGCACATCACGCTGAGCAAAGAGACGGACGGCCTTGACGACCCCGTTGCGCTTGAGCCGCGCGAGTTCGCGCTCATGACCGAACAGGTGCGCAAAGCCGAACAATACCTGTCAGCATATGGAAGCGCCTGCGGGGCAGACTCAGCGCTTGAAGCGCTTGCACGCTCCTATCCTAAAGAAACAATCATCGCCGCGCTCGGAGACGGCGTTAAGCGCCTTGCCCCCGCCGAGGCGGCAAATTACGGAAGGACAAACCGTTCGCTGCATTTTATGAAGCACTTGCAGACGGGAACATGTATCAGCAAAGGCGATATCGCCGTACTGCGCACGGAAAAGGTGCTTACCCCAGGTATTTCGCCTGAATATCTCGATACGGTGCTTGGCGCGCGCCTTGCCCGGGACGTCCGGTCAGGAGACGGCGTACAATGGCGGCAGCTGCTCTTGTACTAGCAGAACAGAGGCGCTCACAGAGAGCAGACTTTCTATTTGTTTCTCATCAGCGGCCAAGGAGCCGCCGCGTGTATGGGTGGCTGGGCGCGGCATACAGGTCTTCTGCGCTCCCCGTTTCTATAAACTCACCGTTATACATAACAGCGATTCTGCTGCAAAAATAACAGACGGTCTCTATGTCGTGCGATATAAACAGAAATGAAACGCCGCGTTCTTTATTGAGCCGTGAGAGAAGGTTCAGTATATTTGCCTGCACGGACACATCGAGCGAGGCGAGTATCTCGTCGCAGATAATGAGCCGCGGAGCAGCAAGCAGCGCGCAGCCGATTGCGACGCGCTGACGCTGGCCGCCGCTCAGCTCCGCTGCGCGAAAGCCTGCATATTCTTCCGAAAGCCCCACCGCCTCAAGCGTTTCGCGCACCGCGCGCAGCCGCCGCTGTTTTGGCTCTTTTCTGATAATAAGCGGCTCTTCAAGCAGCCGCCCCACGCTCATGCACGGATCAAGCGCACTGTCAGCGTTCTGAAACACAAGCTGCACCGCGCCGCTGCGTTCAAGGCGCCGCAATGAGCGCAAGTCTCTGCCGCACAGCGATACGGTTCCCGTATACGGTACAAGGCCGCACACCGCTTTTGCAAGCGTTGTCTTGCCGCAGCCGCTCTCGCCGATAAGCCCGAATATCTCGCCTTCCGCAATCTGCAAAGCCACATCGCGCACGGTCTCTTTCTGAATGCGGCGCAGAACACCTGTACGCACGGCATACGACACAGACAGATTCTGCACATCAAGAACCGGTTGGCTCATATTCCCGCCTCCTCTTGCGCTCGCTGCGATGAGGCCCGTATGCAGCGGCAGCAATGGCCGTCCGTTATTTCACGCAGTTCAGCGGCCTGCACAAAGCACGCGCTGTCCGCATCGGGGCAGCGGTTTGCAAAACCGCAGCGCGCGTCTGCACAGCAGCGTTCGGGAATACCGGAGAGCGCAGGCAGCGCACCGCCTCTGTGCCTGAACGAGGGAACGCAGCGGATAAGACCGCGCGTATATGGGTGCAGCGGGTTTTCAAGCACCTGCTGCGTGCTGCCTGTCTCGACGATTTTCCCTGCATACATCACCGCAATACGGCTGCAGCATGACGCAAGCACGGAAAGATTGTGGCTTACCAAAAGCAGCGCCGCACCGCTTTTATTGCAGATACCGGTAAGCAGCGAAAGGATGCTTTTCTGTACGCTCGGGTCAAGCGCCGTTGTCGGCTCATCGGCGATAATCAGTTTTGGTTCATTGATAATAGCTCCCGCAATCATCACGCGCTGACGCATACCGCCTGAAAGCTGATGCGGGTATTGATTATAAAAGAACTTTGTATCAGGGAGCCCGACAGACCGCAGCGCAGAACGCACGCGTTCCCGTATTTCTTGTGCCGTACAGGTACTGAAAAGCACGAGCCTTTCGGCAATTTGGCGGTAAACTGTCATAACCGGATTAAGAGACGACAGGGGATTTTGAAACACGTATCCCATATCTCTGCCTAAAATGCGGCGGAACTCCGCATCAGACAGGGCGCACATATCCCTGCCGTCAAACAGAATCCTTCCGCCGCTCATGCGAAGACCGTCAGGCAGCAGACGCCCCGGTGCAAGCACTGCCGTTGTTTTTCCGCAGCCGCTTTCGCCCGCAATGCCGAGCGGCTCGCCCCGATGCAGCGAGAGCGACACGTCGTGCAC